>JAZTZV010000034.1:0-54639 GCA_045637645.1 Acutalibacteraceae bacterium
ATGAAGCAGGTCATGCCGTTGTGACGTACTATTGTCCGACGCAGGATCCTGTCCATCAAATTTCGGTAATTCCGCGCGGTATGGCTGGGGGATATACGATGCATTTACCCACGGAAGATCGTTCGTATCGCTCCAAGAACGAAATGCTTGAAGATATTCAAGTACTTCTCGGCGGTCGCGTGGCGGAGGCTCTTGTGCTGGAAGATATTTCCACGGGTGCTTCCAATGACATTGAGCGTGCTTCCGAAATGGCGCGTAAAATGGTCACGAAATACGGTATGAGCGCAGAGCTTGGTCCGATCATGTTCGGTGAATCGGATTCGGGTAACGTGTTCCTTGGTCGCGATTTCGGACACACCCGCAACTATTCCGAAGAAGTTGCTTCGAAAATTGACCATGAGATCCACAAGATCATCAACGGTGGTTATGCTGAAACAGAACGTAAGTTGACCGAACACATGGATAAACTTCATGAAGTGGCGCAATATTTGTTCGAACACGAAAAACTCGATGGCGATCAATTTGCGGCATTGATGGAGGGGCGTCCGATTTCGGATCAAATTTCGACTGAAGAAACAATCGAAGAATAAGAAAAAGCGAGGATTTTCAAAATCCTCGCTTTTTTATGAGTAAAAAAACATCCCGTTGCAAGCAACGGGATGTTTTGAAATTACAGTTTGGAAGCAGCGCCTTCGTCGAGCATCACCGTGACGTTCGGGTGGAGTTGCAGGACGGAAGCGGGGCATTGGGGATCCACAGGACCGTTGACCATTGCATTGATCGCGTCGGCCTTGTCAGCACCGGTGGCGATGATCACGATGGCTTTTGCCTTCATGATCGAACCGATGCCCATCGTCAACGCTTGGCGCGGCACATCGTCAGCCGAAGCGAAGAAACGCTTGTTGGCTTCAATCGTGCTTTCGGTCAAGTCCACAATGTGAGTCGTGGGCGGGAAGGTGTCGGTCGGCTCGTTGAATGCGATGTGACCGTTGCGGCCGATGCCGAGGATTTGAAGATCGATGCCGCCGGCGGCGTCGATTGCCGCGTCATAGGCTTTGCACTCTTCGGCGGGATCAGCAGCCATGCCCGACAACACGTTGATTTGCTCTTCGGGGATGTTGATGTATTTGAAGAGATTGTCGTGCATGAAATAGTAGTAGCTTTGATCGTGGTCGTGATCGAGACCAACATACTCATCGAGGTTGTAGGTCGTCACGCCCGAGTAATCGACAGCGCCCTCTTCGTAAAGAGCGGCCATGCGACGATAGGTCGGCAGGGGAGTGGAACCGGTCGCAAGACCGAGAACACAGTTGGGTTTCGAAATCACTTGTGCCGCGAAAAGCGAAGCAGCGGCCGCGCCGATCGCATCGGCATTTTTGTAAACGCGTACATTCATGACACTGGTCATCCTTTCCTTTTGGCGCATATGGTTATCGCCTTATTACGTATCCATTATCCGCTTTTTTATGCAAAAACCCTATATATTTTCGGTCGCTAAATTTGTATTTTCGGACATTCGCGGAAAATTGCTAGACATTCGCGAAAATGCTAGTATAATAGGGAAGGCGAAAAAAGAAACTCGAATGAGAGAGAAGTGTTAGAACATGAAACCAATGCTGTTTGAGTCCATGAAAACGTATTCGTGGAAACAATTCGGTAAGGATGTCGTATCGGGCATTATTGTGGCAATTATCGCGTTGCCGCTTTCGATTGCGTTGGCGATCGCGTCGGGTGCAGAGCCGCAACAAGGCATTTATACGGCGATCATTGCAGGCTTTTTGATTTCGTTCCTCGGCGGTAGTACCGTTCAAATTGCGGGCCCTACAGCGGCGTTTGCCACGATTGTGGCGGGTATTATCGGTGATCCGAATAAAGATATGCCCGGCTTGATCGTCGCAACGATCATCGCGGGTGTGTTGTTGATTTTGATGGGTATCTTCAAACTTGGCAACCTGATTAAGTTTATTCCTTTTACGATCACAACAGGCTTTACGGCGGGCATTGCTGTGACGATCGTGATCGGTCAATTGAAGGACTTTTTCGGTGTAACATATAAAGGCATGCCGCCGATTGAAACGCTTGAAAAAGTGGAAGCGTTGTTTGCAGGTATCGGTACATTCCAATGGGAAGCACTTGTTGTCGGCGCGGTTTGCTTGTTTGTTTTGATCGTGATGCCGAAAATCACAGATAAAATTCCCGGATCGCTTGTGGCGGTTTTGGTCGGTATTGCTATGGTGAAATTGATTCCGATTTTTCAGGGTGTGCCGACGATCGGCGGTCAATATGAGGTTTCGGCTTCGCTTCCGCCATTTACGTTCCCGAAAGAATTTTCGTTTGACTTGATTCGAAATTCGTTTTCGGACGGTGTGACCATTGCGGTTTTGGCGGCAATTGAATCACTTTTGTCTTGTGTGGTTGCGGACGGCATGGTGAAGAGTAAGCACAATTCCAACATGGAGTTGACGGCACAAGGCGTCGGTAATATCGCGTCGGTGCTGTTTGGTGGTATTCCGGCTACGGGTGCTATTGCGCGTACGGCGGCGAACGTCAAAAACGGCGGCCGTACACCGGTTGCCGGTATGGTTCATGCGGTCGTTCTGCTGCTGGTTCTGCTCGTTTTGATGCCGTATGCAGAACTGATTCCGATGCCGACGATTGCGGCGATTTTGATCATGGTGGCGTATAATATGTCGCATTGGCGCACAGTTGTCCACGTCGTGAAAACCGCTCCTAAGAGCGATATTACGGTGTTACTTGTCACGTTTGTGTTGACGGTTGTGTTTGACCTTGTTGTGGCAATCGCAGTCGGTATGCTCCTTGCATGTTTGTTCTTTATGAAGCGTATGAGTGATGAAACGGCAGTCAAGAATTGGCGCTACGTCTCGAATGTAGACTCCGAAGAAGAACAAAGTTTGCTGGCACAATTGCCCGAGTCGATCAGCGTGTATGAAATCACGGGTCCGTTGTTCTTCGGTGCCGCGGATCAAGTGGATCAAATTCTATTCAATGACAATACCAACGTGTTGATTATTCGTATGAGAGGCGTTTCGGCATTGGATAGTACGGCGATGAACGCTTTGGAAAATCTTTATAAGCGTTGTCAAAAGCGCGATGTCACGATGGTGATGTCTCATGTGAATGAACAACCGATGCGTGCTATGAAAAAGGCAGGTTTTATCTCCAAAATCGGCGAAGAACATATTTGCCCGAATATTTCTGTTGCGATCGCGCATGCACGTGAAATAGCAGAATAAATGAAAAACGCGGATAAACCTTGTGTTTATCCGCGTTTTCTACTTGATAAATACGTTGAAATTTGGTATTCTATATATGTAATGGGGGAAAGGCTGTACGCTCGGTACAACCTTTCCGAAATGTGTTTATCGACAATATTTGTTGCAGGGACCGCCGCAAGAGAATGTGTTGCATTCCGTATCACTACTGCGGTATGCGGTGGAGCCACCGATTTGCACAGCTTTCGCGGCGCACATACCTTTTTTGTTGTATTCGCAGGAAGACGCTGTACAGCTAACCTTTAATTGGCTGTTCGGATGACAGCAGGAGGCTTTATTGGTAGCGGAAGACGTTTTCTCGCGAAAAGATGCGCATCTTGTTTCGTGGGGCGTTTTGGCTTCACAACCGCCATCGATTCGGATGTCCGGGCGACAGCATTGAGAATGTTCATTGTATTCACAATGAACCGCGCTACATTGAAGCTTTGTCATAACAGAACACCTTCAATACATGAAATTTGAAACAAATAACGTGTTTGTTTCAAGTCCTAGTATGTGAAGGGTAGGGCGAATTATACATTGTAAGAGTGTTTAGAAAAATAGTGTTAACTATACAAAATAAATGTTTTGTATAGTTAAGGGGGTGGCTTTTCATGAATCAAGACTATTTGCATCAATGTCCCATGATTTTACGCGAATTTATGGGTTATACAGAAACGATCAAAGGTCGTTCGTCTCATACCGCTGATGAATATTTTATTGATTTGCGTACGTTTTTTCGATTTATGAAACGCTTGCGTGGATCGATTCCGCATGACGCCGATTTGGATACGGTTTCAATTTTAGATATTGATCTTGAATTTATTCGTTCGATTACGTTAACCGATGTTTATGAATACATGAATTACCTGCGTCAAGAACGTTCGAACTCCAATAAAACACGCGCTCGTAAAACAACGTCGCTACGAATGTTTTTTCGCTATTTAACAGACATTACACATCAACTGGAATACAATCCGATGCGAGCTGTGGATATTCCTAAAACTTCCAAAACTTTACCGAAATACTTAACGCTGGAGCAATCTCAACAGCTTTTGGCAGTTGTCGCCTCTTCGGATTCCGACTCTCCGGAACGCGATTACTGCATGTTGACGTTTTTGCTGAATTGCGGTTTACGACGCGCTGAGCTTGCTGCAATCGATTTACGGGATATTCGATCAGATAATACACTCCGTATAAAAGGTAAGGGTAATAAACAAAGAGTTGTATATTTGAACGAAGCCTGCCGTCAGGCTTTGGAAGCCTATTTAAAGGTTCGTCCGCATGAAGGTGTGCATGATCGCGAAGCGTTGTTTTTAAGCCGTTTGAAAAAGCGCATCAGTTTGCAAGGTATCCACTATATTGTCAAAGGATATTTGAAACAAGTAGACGGTGCCGAAGATATGTCGACTCATAAATTGCGTCATACCGCTGCGACCATGATGTATCAATACGGTAATGTGGACATTCGCGTTTTACAAGAATTGCTCGGACACGAAAATCTCGGAACGACGGAAATTTACACGCATTTGAACGATCGTCAAATTCAAGATGCGCTTGAACGTAATCCGCTGAATCAAGTCAGAAATCCTTCTGACAAGTAAGAAATCCCGAAGCACGGTCGTGCTTCGAGATTTTGCTTTAAATGGTATCGTCGTCATTTTGGCGACTGCGACGGAGTTGATCCATGTCTTTGGTGCTGTATTGACGCGGGATGGAGGATTCGGTATTGGCACGAGTTTCTTGGGTGCCTCGATCGGTGAAAATCGCCTCTTCCCCTCCCTCTTCTTCCTCGTCGTCGTCAAAGAGATTGAGAAGCGCTTTGTCGCGCTTGGCTTCTTCGGGATGCGCTTCGTAATAAGGATCAATCATATTCTTTTTCACAACACCGAAGATCCAAAACTGAATGATAAAGGCTTGTACAGCCGGTAAAAACAGAACGGTCAGCAATAAGAAAATGATGGACATGACGGCAGCCAAATCGGTGGATATATACATGACACCAAGCGGCAATCCAAAGAAAAACCCATAAATGGCAACCAGCAATCCGCTGATGATCAGGTTTTCTTTTAAACCCGCACTGGACAGAAGCAAACTGTTTCTGTACAAATTGAATGTGGACAAACGGAAGGTGACGATCAACATATTAATGTAATACTTCAAAAACGTAAACATGATCAGCAAACAACCGCAGAGCACAAATCCGATTTTATAAACAAAGGATTCGTTCCATGCAGAAAAATCGAGGAACATTAAAGCAATCAGCAACGCTGTCACGATCAAGTTTATCATTCCGACCACCAGTGCTTGTTTCCAGTTTTTCTTGATGGTGGAGAAAAAGTCCGAAACCATAAAAACAGGCTTTTGACGCGCGTAGTTGCGTGTGATATACGTAATGCCGACGTCGGCAAATCCGATTGATACAATGGGAAGGCACATCACGATATATAACAAACTCAAAGGAATGAAACTCCAAAATTTAGACACAAAGATCTCCCAGAACAGTGCAAATCCGGTTTTCTTGGGGGCGTTTTTGTCAATACCCGGACCGGGAGTTTCATAATTGAAAAAATTTCCGAAACCTGCCATATTGTTCACTCCTGAATATTATAGTTCATAGTAGTTGAAAAGTGGAACGTAGCAATACATCTATGATGGCTGCCGCGAAAATGATACATAAAAACGAGATGAATCGAAGGACATATCGTTTAAAATCCTGCCACATGCTACCGCAGTGTGCACCGGACGGTAATAACTGTCGGCTGAAGATGCATGACATACGTAAAGCGTCTTTGGCTGCAAATAAAACAGCGGTTTCCGTAATCATCGCCGGCGTTAAAACCGTTAAAATCAGTGCTTTTACGCCGTGTTCTGTATACATGCAACTTTGTGCGACGCCAATCCAAAAACCGAATAGCGCGGTAAATAAAAGAATTAACGGACAACCAAACGGCGTCATACCGAATAAAAATACAATGACAAGTAAAATACAACCTATAAATGCCGATGAAACAACCGCATAGCAAGCGGACATGAAATCATGAGGCAACTGCGATCCCGTAGCGATAAATGCAAAGAACGATTGATTTTCGGCGGATATATTGCGGTACATTACAGCCCCGAAGATACAACCGAGGGTTGCCAATACAAGCAAAAATATAAGTTGTCCGTTTTGAGAGAAAAAACGATATATATCCTTGCAATGTCTTTTGATTTTACGAATTCCTTTAAAACGAATCATAATGTATACGCCTCTTTTGTATGATGTCATAGTCCATACTATGTTTGTGGCGTATAAAATATGAATACGAAGTAAAAAGCAGGACGGAATCCACCGTCCTGCTTAAAAACCTTTCGTCGTCAACAGATATGATGTCTCATCGCTTTTTTCGCTTTTGAGTGTTAACTGCGATGATCCCTCCTACCATCCCGCACGCCATCATAATGAGCGCTTTAATGAGTAGAAAGGTTCCGTCAACGGAATCGTAAAGTCCGAACCCCGCGACAGTCGTGATCAAATACAGCAACACAGCGCTTACAAGACCCAAAAGCCATCCGTTTTGTTTTCCTTTTTTGGCACTCGAAAAGGCACAGGAAAAAGCCCCAAATGCGTTTGCCGAAATCGCCAACGGGACAACAAGAAAAGAAGGAATATCAAACGATACAGCAAAAGCCGAAAGCAATAAGAGTACAATCAACGATGTAACGATTCCGATTAGTAAACCAAACAGAATCGGGTACAGAAAATGTTTGAGCATAAACGGCTCCTCTTTGTGTTGTTTCATCAATTCGCACACCAATCCTTTCAAGTCATTTGTGACTTGTTACACGGTATGCGTGAGCAGTCTGATTTATGCTTTTGCAAAATTAGATATCGTCATCATCGTCGTCGACATCGTTATTTTCATGAACGGTATCATTGGTTTGAATTGCCCATTTTTTGATCGTCATTTTGCTGCGATCTGCGCCGGTTTCAATCACAAGGGAGTCTTCTTTCACTTGGAGCACACGGCCGCAAATACCACCGATGGTGGTGATTTCGTCGCCGACACGAAGGCTGTTGCGCATTTGTTGCTCTTCCTTTTGGCGTTTGCGTTGCGGACGGATCATCAAGAAATACATAGCAACGATCATCAAAACGATCAAGCCGATTTCAATGATCGGCAGACTTTGCATGCTTTCGGGAAGCCAGCTGAGCAAAGGATTTACAACGCGAGTGGTTGTGGTAGTGGCATCGGCAATCGTACCGACGGTTTCCGACAACGTCGTGGAAGTGTTCAGAATAGCAGTCAAGAGATTCATAAATTTTTCCTCCTATAAAAAGTAGCTTTAAATATTATAGCGGATTTATATCGGAATAGCAAGTTAAAAAGGGAAAATTTCTAAAAATTTCACAATATAATCACAGATCAGATTCGAATATCCAATCGGTTGGTATATTCGCGGTAGAACGACTCGAAATTGCCGTTATCGAGTGCCTCGCGGATGCGTTCCATGAGCGTGTTGTAGAAATACAGATTGTGCATAACTGCCAAACGCATGCCGAGCATTTCACCTGCTTTGAAAAGATGTCGAATATATGCACGGCTGTAACGCTGACAGACAGGGCAATCGCAATGCTCGTCAATCGGGCGATCGTCTTCTGCATATTTACTGTTGATCAAATTGCGATGGCCTTCCCACGTGAACACATGACCGTGACGGGCGTTTCTGGAAGGCATAACACAGTCGAACATATCCACACCGCGATGCACGGCTTCGAGAATATTTTCGGGAGTGCCGACCCCCATAAGATACCTGGGTTTGTCTTTAGGCATAAACGGTTCGACAGCTTCGATGATGCGGTACATGTCTTTAGCGGGTTCGCCGACTGCCAAACCGCCGATGGCATAACCGTCCAATCCCATCGTTGCAATTTCCTTCATGTGAGCCACACGTAAATCGTCATAGGTACAACCTTGATTGATGCCGAAAAGCCATTGCTGTTTGTTAAGAGTGGTGTCAAGACTGTTCAAACGATTCATTTCGTTTTGGCAACGCTCCAACCATCTGGTAGTTCTTGCAACCGACTTTTTAGCATAATCGTATTGTGCGGGGTTTTCAACGCATTCATCAAATGCCATCGCAATGGTAGAAGCTAAGTTGGATTGAATGCGCATGCTTTCTTCGGGGCCGATAAACAGCTTTTTGCCGTCGATATGAGACGAAAAATGCACACCCTCTTCTTTGATTTTGCGCAAAGTCGCAAGGGAAAACACTTGGAAGCCGCCGCTATCGGTTAAAATCGGTCCATTCCATCCCGTGAATGTATGTAATCCGCCGCGACGTTTTACAAGCTCGTCACCGGGACGAACGTGCAGATGATAGGTGTTACAAAGTTGGATTTGACATTTCAAATCTGCCAAGTCGTGCGCCGAAACAGCGCCTTTAATAGCTCCGCTTGTTGCTACATTCATGAACAGCGGTGTTTGTACGGTGCCGTGGGGCGTTTCCAAAACACCTCTGCGCGCGTAACCTTCTGTTTTTGTGATTGTGATTCCCATATTGAAAAACCTTTCGTTTTATAAAATTAACATAGCGTCTCCGAAGCTGAAGAAACGATATCTTTCGTTTACAGCATGATTGTAAGCATTCATCGTGTTTTCGTATCCTGCGAATGCGCTTACAAGCATGATCAACGTGCTTTCGGGAAGATGAAAATTGGTGATCAGACCATCTAAAACACGGAATGTATAACCCGGGTAGATGAAAATGCTTGTCCAACCGTCTGCGGCGTGAACCAGTCCGTCTTCCCCCACTCCAACGCTTTCGAGTGTACGGCAACTGGTGGTACCGACGGCAATTACGCGGCCCCCGTTTGCTTTTGTACGGTTGATCAAATCTGCCGTTTCCTGCGGAAGCTCGTAATGTTCAGCGTGCATCAAGTGTTCTTGGATGTTTTCCACTTTAACAGGGCGGAAGGTTCCCAAACCGACGTGAAGTGTGACAAATCCGATTGAAACACCTTTAGCGCGCAAAGCGTCCAACAGCTCATCGGTGAAGTGGAGACCCGCAGTCGGTGCGGCGGCAGATCCGATTTCGCGCGAATATACCGTTTGATAGCGTTCGCGGTCTTGCAATTTTTCCGTGATATACGGCGGAAGGGGCATTTCACCGATTTTTTCAAGCACTTCATAAAAATTGCCTTCGTACGAAAAGCGCACCATGCGATTGCCACCGTCGAGGATTTCCAAAACTTCTGCTTGTAATAAACCGTCGCCGAACGAGATCACATCACCCGGACGCGCTTTTTTGCCCGGACCTGCCAGCACTTCCCAAACGTTGGTACCGTGGGCTTGCAACAGCAAAAATTCAACGCCGCCGCCCGTCGGCACACGATGCCCATAAATACGCGCGGGCAACACACGACTGTCGTTGAGGATCAGACAATCGTTTTCATTGAAGTAGGATACAATATTTTCGAAAATCGTATCTGTCAGATGACCATTTTGACGATCCATTTGCAGTAAACGGGATGCCGAACGCGGTTCAACGGGGGTTTGGGCAATGAGCTCTTCGGGAAGATTATAGTAAAAATCGCTTGTTTTCATAAATGATCCTTCGCTTTGAAAATATTTTTGGGAAAACGCCTGATTTTATATGAAATATATTTGACAACAAATTCACATAATGATAAAATAAACTAGTGTGGCGTTCTGTAATGTATAGTATACCAGTCTGCAACGCCATCTGTCAATATTCGGGATTCAATCTTCCCGATTTTATCTAGAAAGGATGCGACATCGTTATGAAACAATTTAAAGTCGGTATTATCGGTGCAACCGGCATGGTCGGTCAGCGTTTTGCCACTTTGCTGGAAAATCACCCCTGGTTTGAAGTGACAACTCTTGCGGCGAGCGGACGCTCTGCCGGTAAAACATATAAAGAAGCTGTCGGCTCTCGTTGGGCGATGAAAACCCCGATGCCCGAGTCGATGGAAAACATGATCATTGTTGACGCGGCGGATATTGCGGCTGTCACGGCCAATGTGGATTTCTGCTTCTGCGCTGTGAACATGAAGAAAGATGAAATCAAAGCTCTTGAGGAAGCGTATGCAAAGGCGGAATGCCCCATCGTTTCCAACAACAGTGCTCATCGTTTCACCTCGGACGTTCCGATGGTGATTCCGGAGTTGAACGCGGATCACATCAACATCATCCCCGCTCAACGTCGTCGTCTCGGCACCAAGCGCGGTTTCATTGCGGTGAAATCGAACTGCTCGCTGCAAAGCTATGTGCCGGCGTTGTTCCCGCTTTCCAAATTCGGTATCGACAAGGCGCTCGTGTGCACTTATCAAGCAATCAGCGGTGCGGGTAAAACGTTTGAGACTTGGCCCGAAATGATCGATAACGTTATCCCCTACATCGGCGGCGAAGAAGAGAAATCCGAAAAAGAGCCGTTGAAGATTTGGGGTACGATTGAAGGAGACGAGATTGTAAACGCGACCTCCCCTGCTTTCACGGCGCAATGCTTGCGCGTACCTGTATCGGACGGTCACTTTGCGGCGGTGTATTGCTCGTTCAAAAACAAGCCCTCCAAAGAAGAGATTCTCGAAACCTGGAATTCGTTCAAGGGTCGTGCTCAAGAGCTTGAGCTCCCCAGTGCTCCGAAGCAATTCCTGCATTATTTTGAGGAAGACAACATGCCGCAAACCGCATTGAACCGTAACCTTGAAAACGGCATGGCGATTTCCCTCGGTCGTTTGCGTGAAGATTCGCAATACGATTATAAATTTGTCGGTCTGTCCCACAACACTCTGCGTGGTGCTGCAGGTGGTGCAGTTCTTCTGGCTGAACTTCTTTGCGCAGAAGGATACATGGATTGATTTTCGGCATATACTGTAGCAAATCTAAGTTTAGGAGGTCTGTTCTATGAGTAAAAACACGATTTTTACAGGTGCGGGCGTTGCTATTGTAACACCTATGAACGCTGATGGATCTGTCAATTTTGAGAAGTATCGTGAAATGATCGATTGGCAAATCGAAAACGGAACGGATGCAATTATTACATGCGGCACGACCGGTGAGTCTTCTACGTTGACTGCAGAAGAACACGTTGAGGTTATGCGCGTTGCAGTGGAACAAACAGCGAAACGTGTTCCCGTTATTGCCGGAACCGGTTCGAATGATACGGCATTCGGTATTGAACTGTCCGTGGAAGCCAAAGACCTCGGTGTGGATGGCTTGTTGCTTGTTACGCCGTATTACAACAAAGCCTCGCAACGCGGATTGGTTTCTCATTTTAATGCGATTTGTGATGAAGCGAAGTTGCCCACGATTTTGTATAATGTCCCCTCTCGCACGGGTGTGAATATTCAACCCGCAACGGTTGCGAAACTGTATGAAAATCCGTATGTCTGCGCCATCAAAGAAGCCAGCGGTGATATTTCGCAAGTGGCAAAGATTGCGGCACTTTGTGACATCGACATTTATTCCGGTAACGATGATCAAATCGTTCCGATTCTGTCGCTCGGCGGTAAAGGTGTCATCTCCGTTCTTTCGAATGTGATGCCCCGCGAAACGCATGATATTTGCGCGAAATGGATGGCGGGTGATGTTAAAGGCAGTGCGGCGATGCAACTTGAACTGTTGGATCTTTGCAACAACCTGTTTATTGATGTCAACCCGATTCCGGTTAAAGAAGCGTTGAATCTCATGGGATGGAATGTCGGCGAATGCCGTTTGCCGCTGTGTGCGATGGATGATGCATCTCGCGAGAAATTAGCGGCTGTGATGACTAAACACGGTTTGATCAAATGATTTAAGATACTGGGATGTGAAATCAATGGTACGTTTGATTGTAAGCGGTTGCAACGGTAAAATGGGTCGTATGATCACGGCTTGTGTTGCAAATCGTTGCGATTGTGAGATCGTTGCAGGTTTTGATATCAACACGGAATCCTCGGGCGGTTATCCTGTGTATGCCAATCCGTTGAATTGCGATGTGCAAGCGGATGCGATTATTGATTTTTCGCATCCCTCTGCCCTGTCCGGCGTTTTGCAATACGCCAAGGAGCATAAATTGCCTGTTGTTGTGGCAACAACAGGACTGTCGCAAGAGCAGATCAATTCTGTGAATGCCGCATCAACGGATGTTCCCGTGTTTTTCAGCGCGAATATGTCGCTCGGCATTAGTTTGCTTGCAGAATTGGCACGTAAAGCGGCGGCGGTACTCGGAGAAGATTTTGATGTTGAAATCCTTGAAAAGCATCATAATCAAAAAATTGATGCCCCCTCCGGCACGGCATTGCTGTTGGCGGACGCTTTGAAAGATGCACTCCCCTATGAAGCGGAGTATACATTTGATCGTCATGCGGTTCGCCAAAAACGTGATCGTAAGGAAATTGGTTTTTCCAGCATTCGCGGCGGCACGATCGTCGGTGAGCACGATGTGATTTTTGCCGGTCGTGATGAAGTATTGACGTTGTCACACAGCGCCGCTTCGAAAGAAGTGTTTGCGGTTGGTGCGATTAACGCCGCCATTTTCCTTACCAAACAGTCTGCCGGATATTATTCCATGAAAGATTTGGTAGCAAATGCATAAATAAAAAAAGGAAGCAACTCAAAGTTGCTTCCTTTTTTTATTTATAGATCGTTACGAATGACATCTTCATATGTTTCGCCTTTCACAACCACACGCGAACCGCCGTCATTGACCATTACGACAGCAGGATTCGGCAAACGGTTATAATGCGAGGACATGGAATAGTTGTAAGCACCGGTAGATAATACGGCGAGGATATCTCCTTCTTCGGCTTGCTGGAGGAGGGTGTTTTCTTGCAACAAATCGCCGCTTTCACAGCACCGTCCGGCAATGGTCACAAGCTCGTTTGCTTCCTGATTTGCTTTGTTTGCGATCAACGCCGAATATTCTGCTTGATACAAGGCATAACGAGGGTTGTCCGCCATACCGCCGTCGACGCTGACATATGTGCGGATTTCAGGAATGGTTTTCACGCCGCCGACAGTATACAAAGTGACGCCGGCAGGGGCTACAACAGAACGTCCGGGCTCGATCAAAATGTGCGGAATCGGATAATTCAGTTTTGTGGCAGTGTCGTGCAACGCCGTCGAGACACGTTGCATATATTCCCCGCTCTCCAGCGGTTCGTCTTTGGCGGTGTAGCGAATACCGAATCCACCGCCTAAATCGAGTTCTTCGAAAACAAAGCCGTACGTGTCACGAATCTTTGCCATGAAACTCAACATAACTTCTGCAGCGTGCTCAAACGGTTTTTCATCAAAAATCTGAGAACCGATATGGCAGTGCAAACCTTTCAAGCAAATATTCGGCAAGGACAGAGCGACACCGACTTCGTCAAACGCTTCCCCGTTTTCCAGCGTGAAACCGAATTTAGAGTCGATTTGACCGGTTTTTACAAAGTCATGTGTGTGTGCATCGATACCCGGTGTGATGCGCATGTAAATATCAGCAGTCTTGTTCATGGCAACAGCGATGCGCGAAATACGACGAAGATCGGTCGGATTGTCGGCAACCAAACGTCCGACACCGTTCGAAAGAGCCAATCGGATTTCAGCTTCTGTTTTATTATTACCATGGAACAGGATGTGATTTGCAGGAAAATCGACACTCAAAGCGGTGTACAATTCGCCGCCTGAAACCACGTCCACAAAACAACCTTCATCTTTTGCGATGCGATACATTTCCTTAAAAGAACAGGCTTTGCTTGCAAACGCCACAGAACCGCCATTGGGATAATGCGTTTGCATCGAATTGCGGTACGCACGCATCGTGTTGCGAATCAATGCTTCATCCATTACATAAAGCGGTGTTCCGTAGGTTTCGGCAAGAGACACCGTGTCACAATTGCCAATCGTCAAATGCCCTGCTTCGTTGATATCCAAACATGCTGAGATCGTACGAGGATTCATTATAATCACTTTCCTTTTATTCTTCATCGGAGCAGACATCGTCGATGATATCGATCAATTCTTGTGCCCCTTCTCCCGTTACAGACGAAAACGGAATTGTCATCATACCGTCGTATGCGGCCAACTCTTCGACAAGTTCTTGTTCGCGACGCAGTCTTTCGCCCTTTTTCAGTTTATCGGCTTTTGTAAAAACAACGATAAACGGCAATTCGTTATCCACCAAATAATCGAGCATCATATAGTCGTCTTTGGTCGGTTTATGACGTATGTCAATGAGTTGGATAACCAGACGCATATCACGATCTTGAGCAAAATACGATCCGATCAAATCACTCCAGCGTTTTTTCTCGGACTGTGAGACTTTGGCGTATCCGTATCCGGGTAAGTCCACCAAACGCAGTGTATCCAATCGGTAAAAGTTGATCGTAGCGGTTTTACCGGGGGTAGCACTGGTGCGAGCCAGTGCTTTGCGACCGAGAATTTTGTTGATCAGCGACGATTTTCCGACATTGGAGTGTCCCGAAATGGCAATCTCGGGCATTGTAGATTCAGGAAGCTGAGAAGACAGTCCGGCCGCCGCTTCAAATGCGGCAGAATGAGGATTCATATCGTAAATCACGCCTTTCTTAAATTTATACAACAGGAACGGTAGAAGTCGAATTGGATTGTTGAATCGGTTTTGTAGGAATAAAATCGGGTTTGGTTTTGACAGCCGAAACAAATGCAGATGATATCACTTCATCCATATGTGAAACAGGAATGATCGTCAAATGCTGCTTCACAACATCGTCCACCTTTTCCAAATCGGAGACATTATCCTTGGGAATCAGCACGATTTTCATGCCGTTGGTATAGGCGGCCATCAATTTTTCTTTCAATCCGCCGATCGGAAGAACTTTACCGCGCAACGACAATTCACCTGTCATGGCGATTTTTCCGTAAACAGGTGTACCGCTTAACGCCGAAAGGATCGCGGTTGCCATGGCAGCTCCTGCAGATGGGCCGTCTTTCGGAACAGCACCTTCCGGAGCGTGCAAATGAATATCGCAGTTACGATAGAACTCTTTGGGAAGTTGCCATTCGTTCGCACGTGAGCGAACATAGCTAATCGCCAGATTAGCGGATTCTTTCATGATGTCACCGAGTGATCCTGTCAATTGAATTTTGCCGGTTCCTTCCAAAATTGCAACTTCGATCGGAAGCATTTCGCCGCCGACGCTTGTCCAAGCAAGCCCGTTCACAACACCGATCTCGTTTTGGTGTTTATCTTGATCGGGTTTATATTTGACAGGGCCGAGGAATTCGGAAAGATCTTTTATACTAACCGATTCCGCGCCGTCGATGATGCGTTTGGCGGTTTGGCGGCAAATCTTGGCAAGCAGACGTTCCAATTGACGCACGCCTGCTTCTCTCGTATAGCCTGCGATAATCGCGCGCAATTGTTTATCCGAGAGGCGCAGTTGCTTTGTATTAAGTCCGTTTGCAGTAAGTTGTTTTTTGAGCAAATGCTTTTTTGCGATATGCAGTTTTTCTTCTGCGGTGTAGCTTCCGAGTGTGATTACGTCCATGCGGTCGTACAAAGGACGAGGTATCATAGACGAGTCGTTCGCGGTCGTAATAAAAAGAACACGAGACAAATCAAACGGAATTTCCACGTAATGATCGGTAAAAGCATGGTTTTGTTCCGAATCCAAAACTTCCAGCAGAGCGGAAGAAGGATCGCCTTTGAAGTCATTCCCCATTTTGTCGATCTCATCAAGCAAGATCAACGGATTGGCAGTTTTGGCTTGCTTCACCGCCGTCATGATGCGTCCCATCATAGCGCCGATGTAGGTTTTGCGGTGACCGCGGATATCCGATTCGTCGCGCACACCGCCAAGAGAAACACGGACGTATTCACGGCCCGTCGCTTCCGCAATCGAACGTGCAACAGACGTTTTGCCAACGCCGGGAGGTCCCACGAGGCAAAGAACTTGTGAAGAGCGATTTTCGGTTAATTTCCAAACCGCCATCAATTCCAAAATACGTTCTTTTACGTCTTTCATACCGTAGTGATCACGATCTAAAATACGAGCTGCTTGATCCAAATCGTTACGGTCTTCGGAATAGATTCCCCACGGAAGCTCCAAAACTGTATCTAAATAATTGCGAACAACCGTCGCTTCGTGTGAACCCGTCGGCATTTTCGAGAGCTTTGTGACCTCTTTTTGAAGCTTTTCAGAGGCACTTGCCGATAATTGGCAAGCATCGATCTTACGACGATATTCCTCGGCTTCTTCAATGGGATTTTCCCCTTCGCCGAGTTCTTCGGTGATCGCTTTCATTTGCTCGCGCAGGTAATACTCTTTTTGATTTTGCTCAACTTGGTCTTGTACACGGGATTGAATCGTTTGTTCCAACGACAAAATGGCATGTTCGCGCTCGAAAAGCGCCAACATGGTTTCGCTTCGTTTAGAAACAGGCAGAGTGCGCAGAATCAATTGTTTATCTTCCACGGGAAGCGGAAGCTCCGACGCGAGGCGGTCAACCAGTTGACCCACCGATTCAACGGCGTGCAATTTGATGTCAAGATCGTGCGCTAAAGACGATGATAAATCTGCGTATTTACGAAAATGTGTATGCAACTCGCGAATATACGCGTGTTCTTTTAATGTATTTGTAATTTGAGGTTCGGGGCACCGAATCAAGCTTGCCGTCAAATACGGCTCGCTTTGCGTGATTTTTACGAGTTTTGCGCGATACAAGCCTTCAACCATAATGCGAAGAGTATCGCCTTGAGAGCGTAATACCTGACAAACACGAGCAACGACGCCCACTGAATATAAATCTTGTTTTTCCGTGGGATCATCAACGGCTACATCTTTTTGTGTGACCAAAAAGATGTTCTGATCATGTTGCACGCTTTCCCCTACCGCCGCAATGGATTTTGCGCGCCCGACATCAAAATGCACGGAATTGTCGGGAAAAACGACCAATCCTCTTAAGGCTATCAGAGGAAGCGTGATCGGATCCCAGTCGCTTTTGTTTATGACCATGATGTTACTCCTTAAACAGAAATTGAACGGTCATGTTCGATTACAGCGAAATGACCGTTCAATTCATTAGAGATATCTTATTCAATACCTTAAGCTGTAACCTTTTTCTTTTGCGGACGTGCCTTGGTAGCTGTTTTTAAGCGAGAAGGCTTACGTTCGGGATTAAAGGTCAATTCCGGTTCACCGTCATTGTCAACCGTATCTTTGGTAATCACAATTTTTTCAATTGTATGATCCGACGGTACAGAGAACATGTATTTTGTTAACAGATTCTCCATTACAGAACGCAATCCACGTGCACCGGTATTCATGGTGATGGTCTTTTGAACAATCGCCTTTAATGCATCAGGAGTAAATTCAAGAGTGACACCATCAAGCTCGAATAAATGAATATATTGCTTGAGCAAAGCGTTTTTCGGTTCGACAAGAATTTTCACAAGCGAATCGGCATCGAGAGCTTCAAGCGCTGTTATGATCGGCATACGACCGACAAGTTCAGGGATGAGACCGTATTTGATCAAATCTTGAGGGATCACGTGTGCGTACAATTGACTGAGCTCCATATCCTTTTTGGAGTGCACTTCACTTCCGAAACCCAACGAGCCCGAAGACATACGGCGTTCGACAATGCGATCAATGCCGTCAAACGCACCGCCGAGGATAAACAAGATATTGGAGGTGTCAATTTGAATGAAGTCTTGTTGCGGATGCTTGCGTCCTCCTCCGGGAGGAACATTGGCAACCGTGCCTTCTACAATTTTTAAAAGAGCTTGTTGAACGCCTTCGCCGCTGACATCACGGGTAATCGACGGGTTTTCGCTTCTGCGCGCGATTTTGTCGATTTCATCGATATAAATGATGCCGCGTTGAGCGCGTTGAACACTTCCGCCCGATGCTTGGATCAAGCGAAGCAAAATGTTTTCGACGTCTTCGCCGACATAACCGGCTTCGGTCAATGTCGTAGCGTCCGTAATGGCAAACGGAACGTCCAACAGACGTGCTAACGTTTGCGCCAAAGCGGTTTTGCCGACGCCGGTCGGACCGAGCAACAGCACGTTGCTTTTGCCGAATTCCATATCGGTTTCTTTGCCGAAATAGATGCGTTTATAATGGTTATAAACCGCAACAGACAGCGCAATTTTGGCTTGATCTTGCCCAACAACGTACTCGTCGAGACCTTTCTTGATCTCGCGCGGAGTCGGAAGATAAGGCGGAGTTTCCTCCGGCTTTTCACGCTTGGAACGATGAGATTCCGTTGCGTTATCCCCCAAAATGTTTTGGCAAAGTCCAACACATTCGTTGCAAATATACACGCCGGGACCGGCGATCAATTGTAAGACTTCCTGTTGTGATTTACCGCAAAATGAGCAAAAAATATCTTCGGATTTCGACATGGTCGTCAACCCCTTCCCCTGTGGAATGGCATTTTTAGGCGCGTTTGCTGATCACTTGGTCGATCAAACCGTATTCCATCGCCTGCGTAGCGCTCATATAATTATCGCGCTCGGTATCGCGTTCGATGGTTTCGAGCGGTTGGCCGGTCATCTCAGACAGCATTTGGTTCATGCGGCCGCGAATGTACAAAATATGATCTGCGTGGATCTTAATGTCACTCGCTTGACCTTGCGTACCGCCCAGGGGTTGATGGATCATGATTTCGCTGTTGGGCAACGCATAGCGTTTTCCTTTCGCACCTGCGGCGAGAAGAAACGCACCCATGCTTGCTGCCATACCGATGCAGGTGGTGGCAACGTCACATTTAATGAATTGCATGGTGTCGTAAATCGCCATACCGGACCTTACGGAACCACCGGGGCTGTTGATATAGAGATGAATATCTTTGTCGGGATCCTGTCCTTCCAAAAACAAGAGTTGAGCAACGATAAGCGATGCTGTCGTGTCATTCACTTGGTCGGACAACAGAATGATACGGTCGTTTAACAAACGAGAGAAAATATCATACGAACGTTCACCGTGGCTGGTTTGTTCCACAACGTACGGAATAAAACTGCTCATCGAAAACACCCTTTCTTCTTTGCTTTTAGAGTATGTAGCAATCTGAATAATTTAAACAAAATTATTCAGCGGTGACAACAGCGTTGTCTTTGATCAATTGCATGGCTTTTTCGACGGCAAGATCACGAGCGAGGTCCTCAGCGGGAACAAAGTTCTTCACTTGAGCGACTTCCATTTGATACATTTCCGCCATCTTATTGAATTCGGCTTCGATGTCTTCGTCGGCAACCACGATGTTTTCAGCCTTCACGACCGCCTCGAGTGCAAGGCGCACCTTCACTTGACGTTCGGATTGCTCACGGAAGCCCTCTTCAAAGGTTTCCATATCCATGCCGGTATATTTCATGTAAGTGTCGAGATCAAGACCTTGCGATTGGAGACGATATGCGAAATCACGCACATGATCCTTCACGCGATTGGTGATCATCGCATCGGGAATCTCAGCTTGCATGCCGTCGGCAAGTTTGTCGAGGAGAGCGGTTTCGAACGCATCTTCCGCCGCTTTTTCATTCGACTTGGTCAAACGCTCTTTAATGTCTGCCTTGACTTCGTCGATGGTATCGAATTCGCTGCAATCTTTCGCGAAATCATCGTTAAGCTCGGGGAGCTCTTTGGCTTTGATTTCATGCAGTTTGCACTTGAAGACAGCCGCTTTCGCCGCAAGTTCTTCTGCTTGATAATCTTCGGGGAACGTCACATTGACGTCGAATTCTTCATCAATGGATTTGCCGACGATTTGATCTTCAAAACCGGGAATGAATTGGCCCGAGCCGAGGACCAAGGAGTATTTCTCCGCTTTGCCGCCGTCAAACGCCACGTCGTCAACAAAACCTTCGAAATCGAACACAACGGTGTCGCCGTTCTCAGCTGCGCGATCCTCGATGGAAATCATGCGAGAGTTGCGCTCTTGCAATTTGGTGAGTTCGGAAGCGACGTCTTCGTCGGTGACTTCTTTCACGGATTTGGGAGCTTCGATGCCTTTGTAATCGCCGAGGGTAACTTCGGGTTTCACGGTGATAACGGCTTTGAAAACAAGGCCTTCTTTACCGACCGAGACAACATCGAGATCGATTTTGTCTTCAACATATTCGTAGTCGGACTCTTTGATTGCCGCATCGAGAGCTTCGGGGTAAATGTCGTTCATAGCTTCATCATAGAACACACCTTCGCCGTAGAGCTTCTCGACCAAGTGACGGGGAGCCTTGCCTTTGCGGAAGCCCGGCACGTTCAATTTGCCGATATTCTTTTTATAGGCCTTGGCAACCGCGGCTTCAAAAGCCTCTGCGCCAACCTCGATTTCGAGTTCGACACGACCGGATTCCAATTTTGTTGCTGTTTTTAAACTCATTTTAAGTTCCTCCTAACACTGATATGCTACTGTTTTGCAGTGCATACACACAATGATACAGTATTATATCACAGTTCAATTGATTTTGCCAGTCTTTTTTCAAAAAAAGCATTAAAAATATTAAATAAAAAAAACACCACTTTTCAATCAATGAGAAGCGGTGTAAATTGCAGAGAATCGCCTGAAATCAAGTTCATCGAAATATCGAAAATGGTACCGTTAAAGGCTTTTTGGATGGCGGTACGTCCGTGAATATGCCCGTAATAGCAACGTGTAATGTTCAGTTCGCGGAGTGCGTCGATCATTTCATTGCATGCAGTTCCTGCATAATACGGTGGATAATGCAAAAATACGATCGGAATTAATCCTTGAGCTTTTGCGGCGTTGACGGAGGTTTGCAATCTACCGATTTCACGCAATAGGATTTTTTTGTCGGCATCGGCTTCTGCGTCGTAAAACCATCCGCGAGTGCCGCATACCGCTCGCCCATCCCCCAGCGGAAAACAATCGTTATGCACGAATGTGATGGAAGAGAGTTGATGTTCCTCCAAAAAGCGATCCATTTTACGGCGTGTTTCCCACCAATAATCATGATTGCCTTTTAAAAGAAGTTTTGTTCCGGGAAGGCTGTGCAGAAATTTAAAATCCTCCAATGCTTGAGGCAAGGTCATCCCCCACGAGACGTCTCCCGCAATCACCACAACATCGTCCTCTTTCACAATGGACATCCAAGCGGTTTTGAGGCGATCGACATAACCGTGCCATCCCGGAAACACATCCATCGGTTTGTCACAACCAAGAGAAAGATGCAAATCGGCTATTGCGTAAAGAGCCATTTTGCATCCTTCCTCTCGATTGAAATATTATTGAATTCCGAGCATATCGTATACAACCGCTTGCATCGAATCTTTGTCGCAAACATTGTTGAAACGGGGCTCGCGACCGCGCAGGCAACCGAGCGGAGCGGGAACTTCTTCACCGGTCGAGGATTGAAGTTTTTCCACTTTGTCGAATTCGTCAAGCGCCGAAACATCTTCGCCGAGAGCTTCCAAAACGCTCGAGGAGAATTTGTACGGGTTTGCCGTCGAAGCGATCACAGTCGGCGTGGTGTCTCCTGTTTTCGCGATATACTCATTGTAAACATGAACCGCAACTGCCGTGTGAGTATCGCAAAGATAGCCGTGTTTCTCGAAAATCTCGCGAATGGTTTGAGCGGTTTGCGCATCGTCGCAGCATCCGCCGACAAAGCACTCGTCAATTGCCGCTTTCACGGATTCGGAAACCGTGTAAACGCCGTTTTCGGAAAGCGAAGACATCAGCGAACGGATTTCGCTATCGTCGCGACCCGACAATTCATACAACAAACGCTCCAAGTTGGACGAAATCAAGATGTCCATCGAGGGAGAACTGGTTGTATAAAACGCACGATTGCGATCGTATGTACCGTTTTCAATGAAATCAGTCAACACACGGTTTTGGTTCGAAGCACAGATCAGTTTGTTGATCGGCAGGCCCATTTTCTTAGCATAATAGGCCGCAAGGATATTACCGAAGTTACCCGTCGGGACAACAACGTTCATCGGATCGCCGTTTTGAATCGTGCCGTTTTTGATCAAATCACAATATGCCGAAACATAATACACGATTTGAGGCACAAGACGCCCCCAGTTGATGGAGTTGGCGCTCGAGAACATCATGCCGTTTTCGGCGAGAACACCTGCCACAGCGGGATCGGTGAAGATCGTCTTCACACCGGTTTGTGCATCATCAAAGTTGCCGCGGATGGCGCAAACCGAGACGTTATTGCCCTCTTGCGTGACCATTTGCAGCTTTTGCATCGGGCTGACACCGTCTTCGGGATAGAACACCAAAATGCGAGTGTGAGCCGCGTCGCGGAAGCCTTCGAGAGCAGCTTTGCCGGTATCGCCCGAAGTGGCAACCAAAATCACAATTTCTTTACCATCCGAAGTTTTTTCGGCGGAAACGCGCATCAAATGTGGCAGGATTTGCAACGCCATATCTTTGAATGCGCAAGTCGGACCGTGCCACAGCTCCAAAATATGAGCTTGATCATTCAAAGAATGGAGCGGAGCGATTGCAGCATTACGGAAACGCTCGAGCGAATATGCGGCAGTAGCGCAATCGGAAACCTCTTGCTCGGAGAAATCCGAAAGATATTTCGAAAGAACAAATGTCGCGCGATCAACATAGGATTTATCGATCAAATTTGTGATATCTTGTGCAGTCAATGCGGGAAAAGATTCGGGCACAAACAAACCGCCCTCTTTGGAAATGCCTTGCGTGATGGCGCGAGCCGCCGATACACTGACAGCATTGTCTCGTGTGCTATGATATTGCATAAAACAACCTCCTGAAAAAGTTACGTCCCTATTTTAATACATTTATCACGACTTGTCAAAGTTTTCATAAAAAAAGCATGTGAATTTTCGAAAAAAAGTTTTTCAATACTTGTTTGTGAATACCCTTTGGCAAGTAAATGTTCATATAAAAAGCAAGCCGCCTCTACCCCGTTCCAAGAATTCGGCAACGTTGTGCCGTCAAGATCAAAACCGAGAGCGACATTTGTTTCGCCTCCGAGAGTCAGAAAATGATACCAATGTCGTTCAAAGCGATCAAAGGATTGTTTTCCGAGATGAGCTTCGCATAAGTTTAAGCCGACAAGTCCGTTGCTTTTTATAACGGCTTCAAATTGGCTGTCGTTTAAATTTCGCGGATGAGGACAAACCGAATACGATAATGAGTGAGATGCTAAAATCGGATGATCCTCTACACAGTTTACAACATCCCAAAACCCTGCTTCGTTTAAATGGGATACATCCGTTAAGATGCCGAGTTGACACATATCGCGGACGGTTTTCTTGCCGAACACGGTTAATCCTCGTTTGTCCTCAGAAAAACAACCACTACCAAGACAGTTGCTCCCATTCCATGTTAAGGTCACGTAAGCGATATTCTGTTGAGCTAATTTGTAAATGCGCGTAGGGTTGTTGTTTAGAATGGATCCGTTTTCAACAGCTGACAGACATCCGTGTTTTGCGGTTGCAAAATCATGAACCGATCGAATATGCGTCAAATCTGCGGCGCTTGAAACTTGGTTTTGAAAATATGCCAAGACGCGTTGTGCGTAATCCCAAGAGCATTCCGGTGAACGATCATCCGAAGTGTAGATTGCAAACACTTGAAACCAGCGATCAAAGTATTTGGATGCACGATCGGTGTCAAAATGAAACGAATTGCTCGTGAGCAAACTTTGCGTATCAAAACAAGAGGTTACTGTATCACAATGCCAATCAAAAAGCTTCATGCAAATCCCCCGCCTCATATGCACTTATGAGGTGATCGATCTGCAACGGAATCATCGGATCGTCATCAGAAACCCAAACTTCAACAACATCAAAACGAGGTTGCAGATTGGATGGGTAGGCACGCATATAATGTGCGGCTGTACGCAGGATTTTCTTTTGCTTCTCTTGCGTGACAGCTTCACGAGGTAAGATAATGGAATCTTGTGAGCGCGCCTTCACCTCAACAAATACAATATAGTAGTTGTCGAGAGCAATTATGTCAATTTCTCCGAATCGGGAATGATAATTTGAGGATAGGATCGAATAGCCTTTATCACGCAAAAAGCGAGCCGCCAGAACTTCGCCCGCAATACCTTTTGTTGTGGTGTGCACAACACTCACCCCTTTTGACGAGCAAGTAGTTTCTTCAAAAAGCTTTTACGGTGGCACGGCAAGATACCGTGTTGCAAAATAGCATCGCAATGTGCTTTGGTACCATAGCCTTTATGTGCGGCAAAACCGTACTCGGGATAGGATTTATCAAGATCGTACATCAAGCGATCACGACTGACTTTTGCTAATATGGATGCGGCAGCGACCGAAGCGGACAATGCGTCGCCTTTGATCAACGGCTGTGCGGGAGCGGGCAACGACGGCGGTAGTTTATCGCCGTCTACCAAGATGAAATCTGGTTGTAACGATAACCCTTCGGCGGCGCGACGCATCGCCAAGAATGTCGCTTGCAAAATATTCAGTGATTCAATTTCCTCTACATCGGCAAACGCAATGTGGTATGCCAAAGCTTGTTCACAGATCTGGTCAAAAAGTTTTTCGCGCTTTTTTTCGGTGATTTTTTTGGAATCGTTCAGTCCTTCGATTTCACAGCCAAACGGTAAAATGACCGCCGCGGCACAGACGGGGCCTGCAAACGGTCCACGTCCCGCTTCATCAATGCCACACAATAAAAACGATTCATTTGTGTAAAATTGTTTGTCGAATTCAACATTTTCCATGACTGCATCATCCTTTTGCAGGCGGATATTCCAACGTAATGTGACCGCATTTTCCGCCGCGATATTCATCTAAAAGCATATTGGCGGCGCGCACGGTATCCACTTCACCGCCGGAAATCAACATGCCGCGTTTACGACCGACATACTCCAAGAGCTCATAGGGTGTTTCGGGAAGCGGTTCAACCAGCTTGTAACGCTCCAACAAAAACGGACGATAATGTTCGGAGAGTAAATTTAACAAATCACACGCCAATTCTTCGCAGTCCAAGATTTGATCGCGAATGGCACCTGTAAACGCCAAGCGAAGTGCCACTTGTTGGTCTTCGAATTTCGGCCAAAGCACACCGGGGGTATCCAGCAATTGTGCACCTGATTTGAGGGTGAACCATTGATTGCCGCGTGTGACACCGGGTCTGTCTTCGGTTTTGGCGCGCGTACCTTTTGTCATACGGTTGATAAAGGTGGATTTACCGACGTTCGGAATACCGACTACCATCGCACGGACCGGACGTCCCACCATGCCCTTTTGTCGCCATTTTTCGCGTTGTTCAGCCAACGCTTCATTCATTACAGCATCGAGTTTTTGAAGCCCTTTACCCGTTTTACATTCTGCAGGCAAAACAAAATATCCTTGTTTTTGAAAATGCGCCACCCATTGCTGAGTGGCGGCATCGTCAGCCATATCGGATTTATTCATAATAATCAGTCGCGGTTTTCCTTGCGCAAGAGCATCAAGTTCCGGATTGCGACTGCTCATCGGGATACGCGCGTCGATTACTTCAATGACCATATCTACGAGCGATAAACTTTCTTTGAGTTTACGGCGGGTTTTGGCCATGTGTCCCGGAAACCATTGAATCGGTTTGGAATGTTCCATTTTATACACATCCCTTTTGATAAATATTTTTATTCACCATACGTAACTTTATAATTATCATACAAGCCGCCGAACGATTGTGTCGGCCAAAATCTCCAAACAGCTTTGCCAATGATTTGATCTTCACCAACGCAACCGAACACCCGACTGTCGGTCGAATTGTCACGGTTATCGCCCAGCACAAACACATAGCCATCGGGGACGATGATCTCCCCTTCTGTGCTACGATCGGCTAAATATTCCGGATCGGGTGTTTTGATGTACGACTCATTCAGTATTTTGCCGTTCAATTTCACAGTATTGGTGATCGAATCCACTTCGATACGGTCGCCTGCGACGGCGATGACACGTTTGATCAGTGCTTTTCCTTCGTGGTTAAAAACCACGATATCGCCATGTTCAGGCGTATAAAAACATTTTGTCAGAATTAAGTTATCTGCATTGAGCAAAGTGTTGTTCATGGAAGGACCGTCAACCGCTACAATGCGAATAAAAAAAGCAAAAATGATCGCCACGAACACGAGAGCAAAAACCGCCACTTCAATAAAATCATATATATTTTCCAAAAGTGAAAAGCGTTTCTTTTCAGAAAGCTGAGTTTCCATAAAATGTTCCTCCGTATAGTAAAATTCAAATGAATACCGATGTTTTTAATTTTTTATAAGTATATCACAGATATATGCAAAAGAAAAGAGGCGAAACTATGATTTTTTGAAAAATTAAAGAGGGGTGAGAATCCTCACCCCTCTTTGGCTTGTAACATTACAGGCGCTCTTTAACTTTTGCAGCCTTACCCACGCGATCGCGGAGATAGTACAGCTTGCTGCGGCGAACCTTACCACGGCGGATCACCTTCACCGAATCCACGTTCGGGGAATGCAACGGGAACACGCGCTCCACGCCGACGCCGTAGGAAACACGGCGAACCGTAAAGGTTTCGGCAACACCGCTGCCGCGCTTAGCGATAACGGTACCTTCAAAAGCTTGCAGTCTTTCGCGCTCACCCTCGCGAATTTTGACTTCCACGCGAATGGTATCGCCAATCGCAAAGGAAGGGGTGGTTTCTTTGAGGCTTTCAGCGCTCATGAGTTTCAATGCGTCCATGTTTTTTCCTCCTGATTCTGTCAGACATTCTTGCCCATCGACGGTGAAGTCGAAGCAGAGGACTGTCCGCTTTCATGTCTTGCTTTCGCTTGGCAATCATCCCCAATGTGACCTCTCACAGTCACACGGATACCAAATACCGATATATTATATCACAAAGTTTGGAAAAAGCAAGTGTTTTTTAAAAATTTATGCAAAAATTTCTCCGTTTCCGTTATATACAGCTAATCGGGTGATTGAGGCTGTGTAATCCTTACTTTGGAAAACCGCTTCCAGTAACAGAGACGGATTGATGGTTTGCTCACCCATCGGCAATGTCAGTGTGATCACAAGACGGTCGTTCTCTTCGCTAACATCAACATCGTGGATATGCGGTTTGATATCTATGGTTTTTAATGTTTTCTTCTTGGTGCGTTTTTGCACTTCGATCGTGTCTTGTGCCAAGACGTTCATAACGGCATCACGATGCGTATTACTGAGCGTAATTTGCCATCCGGAAGAAGCGATCTCCCCTACCTTCATAACAGCAGGTGCGGCATTCACCACCACAATACCTTCAGGCATGTTTTGATTCAAACGGGACACGATTTCTTCCATAGGCATTTCGGCTTCTAAACGAAAGTCCATATATTCACACAAGCCCTCGTACCCCAAAGAAAGAGGTGCCGCAAATGTGATGTACGGATGTTTACTGAAGCCTTCCGTGTACCAAAGCGGGATTTGTGCACGGCGTAACACACGTGTCATAGTACGCATCAAATCCAAATGTGAGATGTATTTGGCTCGTCCGGTTTTGGTGAAACGAACGCGAACTGTTTCAACGATGTTCATAGCAGATTCCTCCTTTGAAACAGGTTGCGCCGCATCCACTGCATTGTTCACGGCAGTTCGGCGTGGTATTGCTGGCGTGAGCTTTTTGGTTTTCGCGCCATAAGAATGCTTTACTGACACCGTAGTCTAAGTGATCCCACGGAAAAATCTCATCTTTATCGCGGCGGCGGTTGGCATAAAACGCGGGGTCCAAACCGTGTTCTTTAATAGTTTCGATCCAGGTGTCAAAGCGGAAATGCTCCGACCAAGAATCCAGTTTACAGCCTTTTTGATAGGCATCTTCAATTACTGCGCCGAGACGGCGGTCACCGCGCGCAAGAACCGCTTCCAAAAAGCTTGTCTGTGCATCGTGCCAACTGAGCGAGATTTTACGCGTTGTGACAGAGGAGGACAGGAGTTTTTGCTTTTCCATCAATTGTTCTATGGTGTCTTGCGGCTCCCATTGGAACGGTGTGAAAGGTTTCGGAACAAAGCAGGAGGCACTCACAGAAACGGTAACCCCCTTCCCTTTCGGTCTTTCGGGCGTGCTTTGATAGACCCAGACAACTTTTTGCGCAAGTTGTGCAATGCCGATGATATCTTCGGGCGTTTCGGTCGGAAGTCCCATCATGAAATACAATTTAACGGCCGACCATCCACCGCGGAAAGCCTTACCGACCGTGTCTAAAATTTCGGTTTCGGACAGGTTTTTGTTGATTGCGTCGCGCAGTCGCTGTGTACCGGCTTCTGGAGCAAATGTCAAACCGCTTCGGCGAAGAACATTAAGCTTGTTTGCGAGTTCTTCCGAAAAACCGTCCACGCGAAGTGACGGCAACGACATATTGGTGTGTTGCGGCTCTGCCCAATCGAGAAGCGTTTCCAAAAGTTCGGGAAGCTTTGTGTAATCACTCGTAGAAAGCGATGAAAGTGAAAATTCTTCATATCCCGTGCTGTCGCAGAGTGCGCGGCTTTGGCGATCGATGGTGTCAATGGATTTTTCGCGCACCGGACGATAAATGAATCCGGCTTGACAGAAACGGCATCCGCGAATGCATCCGCGGAAAATCTCACTCATGGCGCGGTCATGGACAATATTGGTGAACGGTACAACAAAATACTCGGGATAATACATCGAATTCAAATCGCGTACAATGCGTTTGCGAACTGTTGCGGGAGCACCGTTTTTCGGCTCGACCTTCGCAATCGTACCATCTTCGTGATACGAAACATCATAAAGCGACGGTACGTACACACCTTCAATCGCAGAGGCTTCGATGAGAAATTGTTCTTTGCGATAGCCTGCGGCTTTATGCGCTTTGTACAAAGCGTTCAATTCAACATTGACCTCTTCGCCTTCACCTAAAATGAACAAGTCGAAAAAGTCCGCCATCGGTTCGGGATTGCACGCGCAAGGTCCGCCGCCGATCACAAGCGGATGAGAATCGTCACGGTCTGCCGCTTTAAGCGGAACGCCCGCCAAATCAAGCATGTTCAAAACGCCTGTATAACTCATTTCGTATTGCAAAGTGAATGCAATAAAATCAAAATCTGCAATCGCGTCGCGACTTTCAAGTCCGAAAAGCGGAATGTTATGTTCGCGCATCAAGTCTTCCATGTCGGTATCGGGAGCAAACACACGCTCGCACCATGTTTCGGGGTCTTGATTATACAAACCGTAAAGAATCTTCATACCCAGATGCGACATGCCGACTTCGTACAAATCAGGAAAGCAAAAAGCAATGCGCACACGTACATCATCTGCATGTTTATAAACGCTGTTCAATTCTCCGCCCGTGTAACGAGAGGGCTTTTGCACACGCAAAAACAAGGATTCCAAAAGAGTTTTATCCATCTTCATGTTGTACCATCCTGTGTGAAAATTTCGGAATATCCCTATTATACAGCAAAGAGCGACGGATTTCAATTAGATTTATAAAAAAGCTTGCAGTAAAGAAGATAAATGCCGATCAATCCGAGGGTGATATTATGAGCGGGATGAACCATTAACACAATCGCCGGAACGATCAAGGGAATCCAAATGAGCCAAAACAAAACTGTTTCGATTCTTTTGCTGACTGTTTCGTTTAGTCTGCATAGTTGTAATATGCAATCAAGCATTTGTCCTCCGTCGAGCGGGACAATCGGTAATAAATTAAAAACCGCAAGGCAAAGATGCATAGTGACGGCAACGGGAGCGACAGATAAGATGTGAAGAATGACAGCGCAAAGAAGATTGACGATCGGACCTGCTGCTGTGATGCATAATCGGTGAAAAGTGTGATGTTCGGTTGTGTCACGAATGGTCATGCAAATGCCGAAAAAGGAGGCTTTGATCGTTTTTGGGTTCTCATGAAGCAACACAGCGACGAGAATGTGTCCACACTCGTGCAACAAAGCGGCAAAAAAACCGCATGCCGCATAGCCCGTTTGATCGGTTAAAAGCAAAAACAACAATACAGCGGGAAACAGCATGTTGATTTCCACCTGTGTCCCGCTGTATTGGAATTTAAACATAGAGCTCCTCCGGTAAAACGGATATCGGATCGATCGGCGTATCGTTGACGATCCACTCAAAATGCAAATGCGCACCCGTTGTACGACCGCTGTCACCGACAAACGCAACAGTATCCCCCGCTTTTACACGTTCTCCGACTTGAACGGAAATTGCCGAACAATGTGCATATAAATAGCGTTCGTCGTTGTCGGTTGTAACGACCATATAGTGTCCGTAACCGTTTTCGTCATATTCCACCGTTGTCACAATTCCGCTTGCAAAGGCAAAGAGTTCTTCTCCTTCTTCTGCAGCGATGTCGATCCCTTCATGAAAAGAAAGATCCTCTGTTTTAAAGGGGTCTTCGCGTTTTCCGAAAAGCGATGTAACCGTCCCTTGTTTCAACGGTGCGACTGTTTTGGAAGAAACGTATTCTTGTGATGCGTATGCTTGAGCATTTACGCTGACGATTGGATCGGTCAACATGGCATCGCGAAAGGATGAAGATAGATCGACGTAAACATCGCCGCCGATCCACTTCAACATCACAGCCAGAAATATCACCAAAAGACAAATTGTACTTTGAATGACGATCAATTGCAAACCATGTATGGTCGACGACCATCGGAACGAGAGTTTGTGTTTTTTTTGTACATCGTTTGATTTCAAAATTCTCGCTCCCTTACACTATGATACAAATTAAACCGTTGCATCCTTCGTTGATGATGCGTTCGACAGTTTCGGTCATTTTCATACGTGCATCGGTGGGCATACGAAGCAATTTGTTGTGAAGACCTTCATTAACGAGTCCGTACAAGGATGAGCCGAAAATATTGGATTCCCAAATTTTAGATGGATTTTGCTCGAATTCACGTAAAAGATAGTTAACCAATTCTTCGGATTGTCTTTCCGATCCGACGATCGGCGATACTTCCGTTTGAATCGTGGCTTTCATCATGTGAATCGACGGAGCTTGTGCACGCAAGCGAACGCCGTATCGTCCGCTTTGCTTAATGATTTCAGGTTCGTCCAGTTGCAGTTCGTCCACAGTCGGCATCACGATTCCATAACCGGTAGCTTCCACCTCATCAAGCGCCGTGCGAATTTTATCGTATTCGGTTTTAATTTCGGATAATTCCAGCATCCAGTCCATTAAAGCACCTTCGTCGGCGATTTCCAATCCCGTAACTTCCGACAGTACTGCATAAAACAAATCGGAACTAACTTGTGCAGAGACGGTCGCAACACCTGTTCCCAGCGAAATTGTATCCACACATGCGTTTTTGATATATTCACACGTAAGTAAACCGCGAGCTAAATCGGAAACTTGACAAATCTTTTGAACGTTTTCTGCCTGTTTTCGAATCGTTTCCATGACACAGCGACGAACAGGATGTGAACGTTCTAAAGTGGTCAGCCAACGTGGAAGCTCAATATCTATTTGTGTTGTCGGGAATTCAAACAAGACCTTTTCAAGAATGTTGCGAATTTCCGTTTCATCCAAGTCAAGACAATTTACCGAACAAACCGGCACTTCATATTGTTTTTGCAATGCATGGCACAGCTCTTGCGTTTCCTGACTCAACGGATGCGTGGTGTTCATCAGCACAACAAACGGTTTTCCGAGGTCTTTTAACTCTCGAATGACACGCTGTTCCGCTTCGACGTAATCTTCACGCGGGATGTCGGTTATACTTCCGTCGGTTGTCACAACGATGCCGATTGTAGAATGTTCGGCAATCACTTTGCGTGTGCCGATTTCAGCCGCCATGTTGAACGGGATTTCTTCTTCATACCACGGTGTTTTAACCATACGCGGTGCATTATCTTCAATGTAGCCGATAGCAGACGGCACGATGTAGCCGACACAATCGATTAATCTCACATCCATTGACGCTGTTTCATCCACTTTTACGGCAACGGGTTGTTCGGGAATGAATTTCGGCTCGGTTGTCATGATGGTTTTTCCGGCGGCGGATTGCGGAAGCTCGTCGGTTGCACGTTCGAGTAAGCTTTGATCGTGGATGCTCGGTAACACGAGAGATTCCATAAAACGCTTAATGAATGTGGATTTGCCGCTGCGTACAGGACCGATCACGCCCAAATACAGCGCTCCTGCTGTGCGCTCGCGGATATCTTGGTAGATGTTTTGGTTTGGCATATCTTTCGCACTCCTTTGCTCAATCTCCTTACAAAACTGTATGCGACATGTCCTTTGAATATGTGCGGAAAACTTTAAAATGTCGGGATCATCAGCATGGTCGGTGCGTGAATATCGCCATCGGACAAATCGTTTTCAGCCATGATGTCGCGCACATCCGCACGGTGACGTTTGGCAATTTCCCAAACCGTGTCACCGGGAGAAACATACACAATGCGAATGGCGGAATTGTGGTGCGGATAGGATTGCTTTTTATCTTCGACAACAGAAGAGACAACAGCGATCGTTTCGGAGTGATCACAAGATGTGCAAAGTTCACTATCAATTTGAATGCGTAAAGTGTTTCCGTTAAGGGATCCTTTCACCGATAAAAGGTTTGCCGTTGCATGACTGCATATAACATTATTTGAGGAAGCAAAATCAAGTGTTTTCTCAACACAGGTTAAACAACCGTCTTTGTCGCGACCGATCACGCCGATAAGTATACAGCACAGAATTTCGGAATCGGTGATTTCACATGTTTTTAATTCGCCCCAAATATCTTCGATGGAAACAATCTCATTTGCTAAATCAGTCTCCTGTGTCATTGACAAACGAGAGCAATGCTGTTCACTGGAAATAATGTTATGGATCGGTACGGTTTCGCACATCAGCGGATAAGAAGAAGAATAGGTATCCAATACCACTTCGGCTGATTCCTGTCTGCTGCAATATACATCCGCAATTAGTTTTGCGTTGATTTGTACGCGTGAAGAGCCGTTGTCGTTTTGTTGCATCATTGCTTCATATTCGCCGACGTGAATGTGTAAACGACACTCCCAAGAATCCTGCAATCCTTCTATATCCACTATTTGACTGAATGGGATCTCTTCAAATGAGCATTGAATTTGATCTTGAACGGTGTACACGACTTTTATACCGAGAACACCTTTGATGATCATTTTGTTTGTCAGTACCTTATGTTCGCTTGTGTGTACAACCAAATCGGTATACAGCAATCGTTCGGCATTGACCCCCAAATCAATCGTTTCATCCATCAAAAATGCTTTGCTTACTTCGCAGATCGGAATAATGTCGCATACGGATGTCGTTTTGCAAAACACATCACGTGAAGCGGGATCGGAAAAGACGTCAATCTCCCCTTCTCCCTGTGAACACAAATATACACGAAATGCACCGTGAATATCCATTCGACGCGGACTGATTGCGCGACAATTGACATAATCTTGTTTGATTTCAATGTTGTGATGTAAAGCGTTTGTGCTACGGAATGCAACGTTAAACGGTTGTGTGGCTTCATAACAATACAATGATTGACGGTCTTCTGTCAGATATAAAATGCGAAGAACAGTATTGCCGTCCACCATAAATCGGTCACCGCTTTGATGTGCACCTGTGACAACGGGTTTCATAGTACATTTTAAAATCGTTGTGACATCGGGACAATAATCCGGAAGTACAATGTCGATATCCACAGAGCGTTCTTCAAATGCTTGACATTCGGTTTTGGAGACACGAAGTGTTTTCTTGGGTTCTTGAAATTCCATCATAAACTCTCCTTTTTCGGTATCATATGTAATGCCTTGCTTAATCTTATGCGACCTCAAAAGGAATATGCACACATTGTTGAATTTCAGCTGATTCCTCCTGAAAACACTTGACAAAAATTGTAATATTAAATTATAATTATAATGTGTTTTTATATGTAAATTTCCATTCGAACAGGAGTTTTATATCATGAGCAGAGTACCTGAATTGTTCGGAAGCATGGTGTTTAACGACGCCGTCATGAAAGAACGCTTGCCCGAGGATGTGTATGCCGCGCTGAAGCGTACCATGCAAGCGGGTCGTCACCTGCACGCGGATATCGCGGGCGACGTTGCCAATGCCATGAAAGAATGGGCGATTGAAAAAGGCGCCACACACTATTCGCACTGGTTCCAACCGATGACCGGTGTTACGGCGGAAAAGCACGATAGCTTTATAACACCGAACTCTGAGCGTTCCGATTCCGTTATTATGGAATTCTCGGGAAAAGAGCTTATCAAAGGCGAACCCGATGCCAGCTCGTTCCCCTCCGGCGGTCTTCGCGCTACGTTTGAGGCGCGCGGCTATACCGCGTGGGATCCCACGTCGTATGCGTTCATCAAAGACGACACGCTCTATATCCCGACGGCGTTCTGTTCGTACAGCGGCGAGGCACTCGATAAGAAAACGCCGCTTCTTCGTTCGATGGAAGCCATCAACCGTCAAGCTCTTCGTGTGCTGAAATTGTTTGGTAACGAAGATGTGACCATGGTGAACACGACCGTTGGACCCGAGCAGGAGTATTTCTTGGTCGATGCGGATGTGTACGCCAAACGCAAGGACTTGTTGATCACAGGTCGTACCTTGTTCGGCGCGAAACCTCCGAAGGGTCAAGAACTTGAAGACCACTACTTCGGTACGATCAAACCGCGCGTGAAAGCGTTTATGCAGGATCTGGACGAAGAGCTGTGGAAGCTCGGTGTTCTTGCAAAAACCGAGCATAACGAAGCCGCTCCTGCCCAACACGAGCTTGCCCCCATCTTCACCACCACCAACATTGCCACCGATCACAATCAGTTGACGATGGAAATGATGAAAAAGGTTGCGGCAAGACACGGTCTTGTTTGTTTGCTTCACGAAAAACCCTTTGCGGGCGTGAACGGCAGCGGTAAACACAACAACTGGTCGCTTTCGACCAATACGGGTATGAACCTGTTTGAACCCGGTCATTCCCCTCACGAAAATGCGCAGTTCTTGCTGTTCCTCTGCGCGGTGATCAAAGCGACGGATGATTATCAAGATCTTCTGCGTGTCAGCGCCGCCGGTGCCGGAAATGATCACCGTTTGGGTGCCGCGGAAGCCCCGCCTGCGATCGTGTCAATGTTCCTCGGCGAAGAATTGACCGAGATCCTTACAGCGATTGAAAACGGCACGGTTTATGACGGTAAAGAAAAAGTCTTGATGAAAGTCGGTGTTCATACGCTTCCGCGTTTTCCGAAGGATACCACCGACCGTAACCGCACGTCGCCCTTTGCATTCACGGGCAACAAATTTGAATTCCGTATGCTCGGTTCGACCGCGTCGATTGCGAGCCCGAATATTATTCTCAATACCATCGTGTCCGAGACGCTTTGCCAGTTTGCTGATGAACTTGAGCAAGCGACTGATTTCAACGCCTCGTTGCACGAATTGATTGTTCGTACGATCAAAACTCAAAAACGCAGCATCTTCAATGGTAAGGGTTATGACGATGCGTGGGTCGCCGAAGCGGAAAAACGCGGCCTTCACAATTATCGCACAACCCCCGATTGCCTCCCCCATTTTATGGACGAGCCCAACATCGAGTTGTTTGAGAAACACCGTGTTTTCACCCGTCAGGAGGTCTATTCTCGTTGCGAGATCATGCTTGAGAATTACCGCAACATCATCCGTATTGAAGCATTGACGATGTTGGAGATGGCACGAAAAGACATTCTCCCCGCCGCTTCGGCGTATGTGAAGCAACTTTGCGACACGGTTGTGTCGAAGAAAGCGGTTTCCGACAAACTGGATTGTTCCGCTGAAGAAGCGTTGATCTCCAAGCTCTCGACCTTGACGGCTGTTTTGTATCAATCGATCGAAGTGCTTGACTCGGCACTTCAAGGTGAAAAATCCGTGGAAGGCGCTTCCGCGCTTGCGAATTATTATCGTGATCATATTGTCACGGCAATGCAAGCAATGCGCACGATTGCCGATGAACTCGAAATGAACACCGCTAAATCCTACTGGCCCTATCCCACTTACGACGATTTGCTCTTCAGCGTACAATAAAAAAGAATCCCCGCACGGCGGGGATTCTTTTTTATTGCTTATTTCTTCTTTTTGTGAAGGATCACTTTGTATACAACAAAAGCGATGATTGCTAAAATTAACACGATAACAGCAAGCGGAATGAAGAACGGAACAGACGTGACTGCAAAGATAAAGAATTCCACAGTTGCTTCACCGACAAACTTTAAGTTTTCGGTAAAGCCTTTGGCGATACGTTGCCATGTGGTTTGCTTTTCAACCACAACGGTCTTTTCGACTTCATCGATATCGATGTTGATCGTTGTGTAAGATACCAAATTTTGCAATGTGCGCAATTGAGCGGTATAGGATTCAATGTCGCCGATCACTTCGGTCAAACGGCCTTGCACGGTGATGATATCTTCCACAGATTCGGCTTTCGCAAGAAGTGCTTCAAGCGATTCTTTTTCGGTTTCCAAGGCCGACAAACGACTTTCAATATCAACATATTGCAATGTGACATCTTCGGTCGTCACATAACGACGGGTCACAACACTGTTTTCGGAAATAAACTCTGAAAACTGATCGCTTTTTTCGGCAGGGATTCGAACTGTCAATGTGGCGTAACGTGTGTAATTCGCGTCAAATCCGTTGCCGGACACATCGCTTGACTCTACATAGCCGCCGAGAAGGTTGACTTGTTCGTACAAATCTTCGAGTAAGTTATCAAATGTTTTGGTTTGCACGTCCAAATCGATCGTTTCAATAATTTTACGTTCGGATTCGGAGGCTTGCGGTGCTTCGGTTTTGTTTAAATCGATGTTTTCGTTCAAACTTTCGTCAAGTCCGCCGCTTCCGGGATTTACCATGTCACTTGTATATCCCTCATCTGCTCCGCAAGATGTGAAACAAAACAAGAGAATTATCACCATTACAAGAGACATCATTGTTTGCCAATATCGTTTCATACGTACAACCTCCTTTGAGTGGTTTATGGTTATATTATATAAAATATACATGCAAATGTCAATCGCGATACGGATATATCTCACCGCTAACAGCATCGACAACTATCGGATTATTGTCCAAACGGACAATCCAACAAGGTGCTTCTTGTTCGGGTTCGTTTGCCATAAACAAATCAATATTGGTGAATGTCGATGTTGGCACATACTCGGCGGCAATGGAAATGGCACGTTCACTTGAGATGCAAGAATCCAGCGTATGTTCCTTTTTCAATTTGCTGTCATACCATGCTGTGTGATAATCAAAAGAAGTGTGAGATTCCGTATCCACCGTCACAAAAATGAAATTCGGATGTTCTTTGTTGTTCTCCATAAACATGATATCCCACCGTCCACGATGCTGTGCGTTTAATGCGGCAGTGTATTTTACGACGGAATAGGAATCATCAATGTCATACGTCGTTCGAACGTACGAAACAATATCAACAGAATCGAGGATATCTTCAGGAATGTCAAATTCTGCATTTAGATAGGGATTTGCGGCGCAGGAGCAGAGAACAATGCACAACAGAGCCGTCACAAATGTAGCACAAATAGATCGATATTTCATAATATGCACCTCCGATCTGTATGAACATTAACCATCATCAGGATATTTCAGTACGATTAAAAGTTCTTCGGGAAAGGACAGCTGCGTGTTCACAGGTCCACCTAAATATTCTCCCTCAAACGTATATATAACGTTTGTTTTTTCACCGCGTTTAATAAGAGTTTCCGATCTTTCTCCCGATTCGTCAAGCCCATCCATCAGCGGTTTGTATGACAACCAACCATCCAATTCGCTTTCTGCAAAATTGGCAGACAGCGAAACGATTTGATCCTCGTCAGTTCCGTTTACAAAACAAACAGAATAGCGGAATTCTACACGGCCATCATGGATCGCATAATCCACAAATGAGCTTTCTTCGGGAATCCAATGGAATGTGTCGTCTACGGATTCCGGATTCGCCATCGTTGAATTACAACCACAAAACACTATAAGCATACAGATTACACATAACCAACACGGCATTCTGCTCATCCTTGTTTTCATGCTTCTCCCCCTTTTCTTGTCAGTATTATCCATACACAACCTCAAAGCATGTTCCATCCTGTTTGATGCGAATCAATTGATTGTGAAACCAACCATCCGTCATTTTCTCGAAATATACCCACGTATCATCGAATATGTAACAATTCAGTATATTACTCGAATCTTCGAAAAGCAGGGTGCGTTCTTGTGTTTCCAAATCGTATGCTTCGATACGGTCATTAAATTCGATATATAGCACAGAATCGTACATATTCATAATTTCGAGATTTCCCGAAAATTTCCGTATATATTCCACTTGCGGTTCGCTTACGGTCAAATCCAGTTTATACAGTTCGATTCCGGCTGATATATATAAAGCATCGTTTCCTTCCCAAATACGAATTATTTTGGGGGTCGGAGGTGTCCAAATCACTTCATCGGTTTTTGTTTTAAGATCAAATCGGTGAAGTTCATCGGATGATTTCACAGGTTCGTCGAAGTGCGCTGTATAATACACGGCGTCATCCGTTAGATAATAATACCATTTTTCCATTCCGGGAGATAACTCTCCTTCCTCATCTTGATAGTGCCATTTCAAAACGTCCGCCCAGCTCAGGCTGTACCAACCGTCGGCATCGTATACGACCGCGTCTGATTGCTGTTGAAACCAGACAGAATTAATGTCGATTCCGTCCACTCCTTCAAACGATTTCCATTCATCAGTTGAAGGAGTATAACTTTTCAAATCTTCCCAAACGGAGTTGAACAAGATTTGATCGTTATAGGCACGCAACCCTTTTTGGAGACCGAGACGTTTTAGCGGCTTCGCTCCGTCTTCGGAAATTTCAATAATACGAAAATATTGATTGTTCGTTTCATAATGGAAATAAATTTTATTATCCAATCTCACCGCCGAAGGATCGCCCGATGAAAACATGTTGTTAAAATCATTATCAATCGGTTCTCCGGATATGATCACACCTTGCGATCCGGCAGGCGGCAGAAAACTACATCCGTTTGCGCAAATGATTACGATAATCGTACAAAGAACGAAACAGATGGTTTGTGTGCATTTTTTCATAAAAGTCACCGCTTTGTTATCCGTATACTTTTTCATAACATGTGCCGTTTTGTTTGATGCGATATAATTCATCGTTATATTTTTCATTAAGTATCTCAAAATAGACCCATGTGTCATCTACAATATAGCATGACTTAATACGTTTTGAATCTTCCCAAAGTGCTTTGCGTTCACCGGTATTCAAATTCAATGTTTCGAGTATATTACGGGTTGATTCGCCGGCGAAATAAAGTGTTTGATTATATGCATTAAACCATCTGATTTCGTCTTCAAACGTATACATTGTTTCAATGTCACGTAAAGAACCATGCAAGTTCAAACGCTGAATCAACGAAAAATCGGTTTCGCGATCAAGCGTTGAAATCAAAAGGTAATCTCCGCAAGGTTTTATGAGCATTTCCGACGGTTTATCGGGACTCAAAATTAATTCATCGGTTTGGGTTTTGCAGTCAAATCGCCGCAATTCCGTGTAATCCATGAAATCTCTTTCAACATACACAGTGTAGTATATATATGTATCCGTTACGTAATAGTCATAGATGGTTTCGTTTTCTCGCAACACACCGTGGGAATCTTGATAATACCAATGAATCTCCGGCAATTCCATTGAGTTCTTCGATGTACGGATGTCCTGCGCCAAGACATCGTTGCTGTGGTGAAAACGATCCGATTGTAACGCGATACCGTTCACCGATTCAAACGGGACTAAACTTTCGGTTTCAAAAGAATATTGATTTGGCGGATCCGTTCCGTAGGAGGTGTATATCAACAATTGATCATCCACTACTTTCAGGGCGTAGTTAGTTGGATAAAAAGCCAAACTAAACGGACTGTCGATTTCAAGAGGTTTGGCACCTTCGGATGAGATTTCAACAACACCGAATAAACGCTCGTTTACGGTATAATTGTAATACAGCGCGTCCCCGATTCGAACCAAAGCTGCCCCATAGTTTGTGTTGTTGTATTGGTTATCCACGGGAGTGCCCGAAATTTCGATTCCGTCAATTTCCGGAAAATCCCAGTATGCAACACCGCATCCGCTTATCAGCAACATCATGCAGGCAAAGCAAATAAGATATGCAATTCCACGCACAATCGACTTCATAGTATATATCCTTTCACAGAAAGATTTAAACGTTTGTTTCAATTTCACAAACAGCCCCCTTGTCATTGATGCCGTACAAATGGGTTTTATCAAAGCAATACAATTCGTAATAGATATACTCCGACAAACGAATGGTTTCTTTCGTGTGTATGTTCAGTTTGTAGGTGCCGTTATACGGATGATCGTCGTCTGTGAAGCTGAAGGAGCCGTCGTAATTCAATGCACAATACGAATAATAAATCGTATCACCTTCACAAATATAGGCAATGTTCGGCGATCCTCCTCCCTCTTCATATATGGGAATCGAATTTGAGGTAAGATCGTTTAAATTCATGAAAACAAATTCTTCGTTATAATTTTTGTCGTATCCCAAAGAAACCATATAGCCGTCGCAAAATTGCATGGAATACGGATATAGATCAATCGACATACGCATCAACGTTTCGAGTTTTCTTGTTTCAAGATGAATGCGATTCAGGATTTCGTCGTCAAATCCAATTGTATATACATAATCTTCATAAATTGCAAACTCATATACATCGTCTTTTAACAACTCCGTTTGATGTGTTTCAAGATTGTATATGTACAACGATATGGTCGGATTGTAATCTTCGTATATGGAGGGATCGTCAAAATTTACATTTTTCATTTCGGTATAAAGGACATACTGTTGCCAAACGATAAATCGCGAGACATGATCCGTGATCTTGTGTGTATTGTTATCTTGATCTCGATACTTTAAGACTAATCCTTTCGCATATACAATTCCTTTATCAGTCAAACGAAACGGAACGGATATATCGGTAATGATTTGCTTTTCCGCGTTTTCATCGACCGTAACCACGAGAGAATGTGTCGACAGAAATGTGTTGAGGCTATACGCAAGTGTTCCGTTACGATAATCCATGGAACCGCCGTATAAATTATTTGTTTGATTATAATTGTTATAATTGATATAGTCGGGATATTGTGCATCGAACGGCTCCAATTCCGTCACAAAGTCACATGATGCACAGGTAAAAATGATGAGTACAGCGATGAAAACGCAGCAAATACGGTGTATGTATCGTTTGTACAAAACAGATCCCCTCGTTTCGGCTACGTTTATTCTAAATTCAAATGGTTTTTGAGAATATATCGTATGGTGAACCAATAGAATACGATCACGGAAATATGTATGAAAAATATTACGAACCTGGGCACCAACATCCACAGAACGTTGTCCCAATACAATTCCATCGGAATTGTCCATACAATCAGAACAAAACCAAAAGATAAAATTGATTGAATCACTTGCAGGAGAATATGTCCGAGCACAAAGACGCCGACGGATGCCAAAATGCGATGTTTCGGATAGATTGCTTGACCGACAACGATACTGAAATAGCAGTAAAATAAAGCACCAATCGAATATAATACCATATTACCAAATATCTGCCCAATATTTACAAACACCTCAATAATATCCAGTATGTCTTTGACATCTTCCAATGGATATCTTAACTGTATCGACGTGATTAATTCTTGCCATGTAACATCTTGTACAGCGTGAATGAAATGTACAAGAATTTCGTGTACGAACTCAAAAAGCTGTATATATAATGTAAAACTTTTCGTGTAAACAATTGAGACGCAAGCAATTGACACAATTGTCATAACAGCAAATGCTGCCATTGCCATAAGAAATTTTACTGTTACGTGAGTCATCGGTTGAACAGGAAGCGAAAACGTTAAATACCCTTCGGAAGAAAACAGATTTTTATAAAATCGCACCACAGCCAATACCGCACAAAGTGTTAAACCAATCACAATGGTACAAAACACAGGAATCGTTGTAAGCGAGTGAATGGTTGTTTCAACTTCTTGTGCATCCATGACAACTCCGTTCAACAGTTCAATGTCTTGGTGGATTTCAATAAATTGCACAGGCATTAACAAAAGCGATATACTCAAGCAAAAGACGATCACCCATGTCAACGTTTTTGCATAATATTGACATTCGTATTTTAACAGTTTACCGAACATACCATTCCCTCCTTACCATCTGTAAATTTCGCGAAAGAGCTCGTCGATACTTTTTCCGTATTCTTCGCGAATGTCGTCAACCGACTTATGAAGTTCAATCGTTCCGTTTTTCAGAAAGATTACGTCATCGAGGACTTGCTCAATATCCGCGATTAAGTGAGTGGAAATGATAACGGAGGAATCGGGGCTGTAATTGTTGATGATGGTGGAAATGATATAATCACGAGCGGCAGGATCTACGGCGGCGATCGGTTCATCCAGTACATACAACTTGGCGTCGCGACTCATCGCCAATATCAATGACACCTTTTCCTGATTGCCTTTTGAAAGCGATTTGATGGTGTCGTCTGGCGAAACGTGAAGTCTTTGAAGCATTGTCAGTGCCACATCGGTTCGGAAATCTTCAAAAAAATCTTGATAAAACGCAAGAATTTGATTGACTTTTTGATTGGTGGGAATGATGGTTCTATCCGGAAGATACGACACTATTTTTTTAGTATTCGCATTGGGATTTTGTCCGCAGATCGTCAACGAACCGGATGTCGGAGTTAACAACCCGCTGATCAATTTGATGAGTGTGGTTTTACCCGAACCGTTCGGACCTAAAAGTCCAATGATTTTACCGGATTCCAGCTTCAGATCAATGCCATCCAGTGCAACCACTTTTCCGTATCGTTTGGTCAAATTTTGGCAGTATAATACTTCACTCATGACAGTTACACTCCTTTATAACCTTGATGATATCGTCGATCGAGTAGCCGAGTTGTTGCAAATCGCGGATGTATAACTCGGTTTTGCTTTTTACAAGAGATTGAACCGTATAACACGCTGTTTGCGTGTCATTCCCTACGTACCAGCCGGAACCACGTACAGAGTGAATCAAACCTTGGGTTTCGAGTTGTTCGTAGGCTTTTTGAACGGTGTTCGGATTGACGCCGAATCGCAGCGCTAATTCGCGAACCGAATACAATCGCTGTGACGGTTCCAGTTCACCGCTTGCGATGTCGACCGAGATTTTTTCGCATATTTGCGGACAAATCGGTCGTTTTTTATCTAAATTCCAATCCATGCCTGATCCCCTCCTTCAATCTGTACTATCTTGCTAGTACAATAATACACTTTTAGGAAGTTATTGTCAATAGATTTGTGTGGAATTGTCGAAATATGAACCGAACGGTCGAAAAGATTTTGGCAAGATTTGAAATTTTTTGACAAGAATCGCAAAACGATCGACGCCATATTCCTTCTTTGTTTTGCAAAACATACGGATTATCGACAGATTGTTTCTGAATTTACAAGAAATACAGATCATCTTCGACACGATATGAGCATAAATTCACTGTCTTTCACCTCTTGTGTCTACGCTTGACAAAACATACTATATTTGGTAAACTTTGGTTGTTGAAACGAAACATTCAGTCGAAACGGAGGATATTGCTATGAAACCTGTTGGATTTGTGCGACATATTGATGGATTGGGTCGAGTTGTGATTCCGAAAGAACTTCGTCGTACATTGGATATCACCGAAGGCGATGCGTTTGAACTGTTTTTGGATGATAATACGATCGTGATGAAAAAATATAACCCTGCGTGCATCATTTGCGGAAGTGCGAAGGATGTTGTGACGTTTCGAGGTCGGAATTTCTGTCCTAACTGTGTCAAAGAAATGTCATCAAAACTTCTTTAAAAAAAAGCAGTTCACAAACTGAACTGCTTTTTATATATACTTCAAAATTTGTTGGTATGCCGTAAGAAGTGATTCGTCGCTTGCCCACCGACGATTAGCGGGGCTTGTGGATGGCAATCCAATGGCTTTTAGACCGATTACGGGATGGATATAGCGGTCGTACAGTTGCTTGGCTTTCGTTCCTGTTGTGAAGATCACTTGTATATCGGCGTGATCCAAGATCAACGACAGGTCGTTCGGTTTCGGATTGGTGATGCTTGCGTCGTTTGCTCCGTGAATCTCGCAAGATTCAAGTACATCCCACAAAGCGATATGATGCTCCAAAACAAACGATTTGCGCTCTTGAGAGGATAGCGGGATATCCGTTTTGAATACATGTCCGAGGGTTGTCCAAAACCGATTTTGAGGATGTCCGTAATAGCAGCCGTATTCTCGCGATTTTGGCGAAGGCATTGTACCGAGTATCAATACTTTTGCGTGTTCATCAAACCACGGTTCAAGTGTATGAAGAACCATTTCGTGATGATTCATCAAACCGCCTCCCCTATATCTTACTATACGTGTAAACCGACTGAAGAAACATCTTCAGTCGGTTTGTTTGCTTTATTGGGTTTTAGAGCGAATATATTCATCAATCGCTTTAGCGGCCTGTTTGCCGGCACCCATCGCCAAAATGACGGTTGCGGCGCCTGTAACGGCATCGCCGCCTGCAAACACACCTTCACGGGAGGTCTGACCGAATTCATCGGAGGTGACGATGCAACCGCGACGATCCGTGTCAAGTCCGGGGGTTGTTTTACGGATCAGCGGATTGGGGCTGGTACCGACCGACACGATCATGGTATCGACATCCAGCACAAATTCGCTGTCGGCTTTTTCGATCGGACGACGACGACCGCTTTCGTCGGGTTCGCCGAGTTCCATTTCCACACAACGCAAACCAGCAACGGAACCGTTGGCATCACCAAGCACTTCGATCGGATTGGAGAGTGTTTTAAAAATGATGCCTTCTTCTTGTGCGTGTTCGACTTCTTCGTGACGGGCCGGAAGCTCATCCATACCGCGGCGATACACGATATACACATTTTCGGCGCCGAGACGACGCGCGCTGCGCGCGGCATCCATCGCAACATTACCACCACCGACAACAGCGACTGAACGGCTTTTGATGATCGGGGTACTGCTATCAGCGCGATAGGCTTTCATCAAGTTGATGCGTGTCAGATATTCGTTGGCAGAATACACGCCCTTGAGGTTTTCACCGGGGATGTTCATGAAGCGAGGAAGACCCGCACCGCTGCTGATGTAAATGGAGGCAAAACCTTGAGCGAACAAGTCGTCAATTGTCAAAATCTTACCGATCACCATATTGGTGTTGATCGTCACACCCATCGCTTTCAAATTGTCGATTTCGGCTTGCACGATCGATTTCGGGAGACGGAATTCGGGGATACCGTACACGAGAACGCCGCCCGCCAAATGCAAGGCTTCAAAAACAGTAACGTCATACCCCATTTTTGCTAAATCGCCTGCGGCGGTCAAGCCGCTGGGACCTGCACCGACGATGGCAACCTTTTGACCGTTTTTTTCGACAGAGTTCACTGCAGATTGGCAGTGCTCGCGGTGCCAATCTGCAACAAAACGTTCGAGACGACCAATTCCAACGCTCTCCCCTTTGATGCCACGCACGCATTTGCCTTCGCATTGGTTTTCTTGCGGGCAAACACGACCGCACACCGCAGGAAGTGCGCTGGAGGCGGTAATGACTGCATAAGCACCTTCGAGATCTTCGTTTGCAACGCGTTCGATAAAGGCAGGAATATCGATTTGCACAGGGCAAGCCGTCACACAAGGTTTGTTTTTGCAATTTAAGCAACGACGCGCCTCGACGATCGCCATATCATATGTATATCCGAGCGCCACTTCGTCAAAATTTGTGCAACGAACAGCAGGATCTTGCGTGGGCATAGGACACTTTTGATTGCTCATATTTCGTTCAAAAGCCATGTTATTCGACCTCCTTTTGCAGCAGGTTGCAGGCTTTTTCGCGTTTTTCCGCTTCAAAGTCACGATAAATCGAAGAACGGTCGATCGCTTCATCGAAATCGACTAAATGACCGTCAAAATCGGGACCGTCCACGCAAGCGAACTTGGTTTCTCCGCCGACAGTTAAACGGCACCCGCCGCACATACCTGTGCCATCGATCATAATGGGGTTCATGCTGACAACCGTTTTGATACCGTAAGGACGCGTAACCTCGCATACAAATTTCATCATCATAAGAGGACCGATTACAAAGACAGCGTCATATTGATTGCCATTATCAATCAACGACTGCAACGCGTGTGTAACGAGACCTTTTTCGCCGTAGCTTCCGTCATCGGTCATCAATTTCATTTGACGGCTGACAGCTGCAAATTCATTTTCCAGAATCACAAGCTCGCGATTACGGAAACCGACAATGCTGTCAACGGAGCAACCTTGTGCGGAAAGAGCTTTTGCAATCGGATATGCAATGGCGCAACCGACGCCACCGCCGACGACAGCGACAGAACGTAACCCTTCCAGTTCACTCGGAGTGCCGAGAGGACCCACAAAATCATGAAGGCAATCCCCTACGTTCAAGGAATCAAGTTCCATGGTGGAGGCACCGACAATCTGATAAATAATAGTAACCGTTCCGTTTTCGCGGTCAAAATCCGAAATCGTCAGCGGTACACGCTCACTGTCTTCTTTGGCACGATAGATGATGAATTGACCGGGTTGCGCTTTGGCGGCAATCAACGGTGCATGAATCACCATTTTACTAACGGTTGCATGTAATGCTTCTTTTTGTAAAATACGGAACATATCGATAACGCCTCATTTCAATCCGTATTGTGGTTTATTAAAATAAAAATACAAAATAAATTTTATCATGTACAGGCGAAAATAGCAACTATATTTTTATAGAAAATCGCATAAAAAAGCCGCTTTCCCTTTGATGGAAAAGCGGCTTTACTTATTCTTCGGGAATGTATAACGTGTTCATGCAAGTACGACACAGCATATAACCGGGGTCTTCTTCGGAACAGTTTACACAGTTAGCAAGTTTTCGAACAAATACACCACTGTCTTGGTCGAAAATTTCCAGTTTACACCTATCCGTTCCGAAACAAACGGAACAAACCAGTTTTACACCTTGACATTCCGGGCACAAAATGTGTCCTTCAGGAATGTTCAGTGTCTCGGGAGGGGGTTCAACCATGGTAGTTGTTGTTGTTATGTTAGAGCCTGTAGTGGATGTTGTGGTTGTCACGGGGGTATACGGCTTTGTCACAACCGTATCGGGGTCTACACCGGGACCGTACGGGTGCATATAAGCGGGTTCTTCCTCGCATCCGACCAACAACAACGCAAACAATGCAGAAAAAGCGAGCAGTATGGAGACGAGTCTACGCATAATAATCACCTCATTAAAACGTTACAGCGAAAACGGCAACGTTTCAATTCCCCAAAATTCTTGGAATCGATCGGGTTGAACGGCATCAACATAAAAATACAAATCACCTTGATAATCTTGATGCGGAGAAATTGTAGAAGCGAGTTTTGTCGTATCAAGGGTAACGGTCAGGGTTTTTAAAACATGTGTATCGGAGAACGAGCCGACCGAAAGAGTTTCGTTGTGAGCGCATCCAACTTTTTGTTTGTAGTACCAATAGCCATTGTTTTTGACCCAATTGGTACCGGTTACAGACCACAAACCATCTTTTTGGGGGAGATATGTTTTTGTGTCGGCGTTATAAAAATTACCGAACGCCGAGAACCGTATAAAAGCATTGCTCTTTCCTGTATAGGTAATGCGAATTTGCAAAGTGCTTGGTGTTGTTGTAATGCCGTCGATACGCGATACATCCAGTTTAGCCGTATCGCCTTGGATGATCAAGGGGATTCCTGTATTGTCTTCAAGCACTTTCCAAGTGTTGGATCCAACGGAATATTCAATCTTGGTATCAAAGTTCGTCAATACCGCGTCTGTTTCTGCGGTTTGAAAATTTTTGAACCAAGCGTTTACTTGAAACATTGCCAAAAGCAACGTAAACACCGATACTAATGCTAAAATCATCGTCAAGAGAGACGAACGAAATTGTTTATTCTTTTGTAATAGAAGCGAAAAAAACAAGACCATTCTCCCCCTTTACATTAGATTTTCACATTCGGATTACGCAACAAACATAACCTCAACCTTTAAATCTTCAATTTCATTATACGGATATACGCCATTTGATACTTCATTGAGAGTTTCGTCGAACATATCGTATTCCGTCCAACACACAATTTTGATTTCGGTATTGCCTGATGAATTCAGCGTGCCGACAGGACGAGACAGATTGATCTCTCGCAGTGCGAGTCGAATGTCTTCAAATGATTTGGAAGCCCAATTGTTACCGAGCTTCGCACGTAATTTTTCGGTAATAACATTGTAGTAATCCCCGTTTTCTGTTCCGTCCAAAACATAACCGAGGACACCATCTTGATTGGTGATATCAACGAATAATTGTCCGTCACCTTTTATCACATAAGTTCCGGTCACACAACAAAACGTATTAAAATCGTCTTTTGTTACATCGCCGATTTTAGTGGCACACGGAAATAAATACGACTTCGGCTGTGAGAGGATATCAATTTGATAACGATCAACTTCAAGTACAATGTTACGAACATTCGCATATTGTTGCATGGAAAACCAAGCAAACATCGTGATCGTCAATGCGGCAAGAGAAATGACCGTCAAGACAATGTTCACGATCAATTGGATTTTTTGACGTGTTTTCTGTTTCAACGGTCATCACCTCTTTTCTGTCAATCTGTTTTACAACATGTCACGTTGTACACCCCAAGGGGCTGTTGTGTTGCGTAAAGTGATCGTAACGGTAATCGGATCACTAAATGTGTTTGCGGAGACATAATACCCGTCTCGATCTGTATCGGTCAAAGTTTCGGAATTAGCAACAATCGAAAGAACTCCTCGTTCATTCAGAGTCCACACCCGAACACGAATATAACTTGCTTTCGGAATATCATACAGTTCGATCGAGCCGTTTATGACACGCATTTGCACTTCATTCCAAGTCGTTTGATCCTTGCTGTAAGCAATCGAAACAAACACAGGAGAATTGTCCTGTCCCACAATGTTATAATCAAGAGACACAACGTCGTTACGGAACATAACAGCATAGCGAACTGCAACCTCGTTATCATCAATGGCTTTCATCGCCACAAACGGTGCATTGGAAGCCGGTTGGAAACCGTAGCCTTCGGTGGATTCAACCGTATAAATTGCACTTACGACATTTTCTGAACAGAATTCTGTCGCAACGGTAGGTTGTGAGAAAGTACTCGGAATAAAACCGGTCGTCAAATCATCCGCCTTGCTGTCTTCCCAATAATGTTGGTAGATGAATTTTGTTGTTGAAACCAAAGACAAATCTTTGGCGTATGCTTTATCAACAAAATATGCGATTTGAGGATAACATCCATCCACAGAATTCCAATTTGATGCCGTTCCTTTTGCAGAAACAACCATTGTATCGTTTTGATAGAACTGACCGTCGTAAGAACAACTGCTTGCCGCAGAAGAACCACTTCCGACTAACGGTTTTGCTTGTTCGAACACACCGCTTGCATTTTGAACAGCGGCTACGGATGCACTATAACTGTAAGTTACCGAAGCTCCCGCAAGGTTGCCGACAAGACCGCCTGCAACCGCGTTGCTTGTTTTAGAAAGCACGGCAGCGGTACTGTAACAATACGCAATCGATGCGTTCGATGTGCCCTTCGAAGTCATACCGACAAGACCGCCAAGCAATTGACCCTGTCCACCGACGAGACCTGTGGATCCGGAATATTGCAATTTACCGCCTACAAGCGAACCGACAAGACCACCGACCGTCGGAGCATCTACATTCACATTCGCGAGCAAATAATTCATCGTGCAATTTTCAGCTTTACCAACGACACCGCCCGCCAACAAGGTACTCGAAACGGTTGTTTGTGAGCCTTTGATCACAATGTTGGAGAGTTTCGTTCCAACGGCAGAACCGATGAGTGCACCGGTGATCTTGTCAGTTTCGGAGATAGCTTGCGGATTCGAAAGAATTACATTCGTAATGTTCGAACCGTCACGAGTATTCGCAAACAATCCCATATTACCATCTCGATCGTCATTCAAAACGAGACCCGAAAGAGTTTTATTATATCCGTTAAAATTACCGATGAAATCTACGATCGGATCAAAGTTTCCAACCGTAAAATTCGAAGTAACTCTGTAACATGCGTTGGTAATCAAGGAATAAAAACGAACATTATTAAGCTGAGTGGTGTTTTTAATTGTGTAAGGAGTACTGGTCGAACGACCGTCACCGCCCGCAAAATAAGGGTTGGTGTCATATGCACTAAGATACCAAGAACGTGACACGCCGTTTTTGGAAGCGGTCATTTTTTGATTGGTTGCTTTTGCAGAAAACACAAATCTAGAACGCAACAAATCTGCGCCCGTACCTGCCGAATAATCATCGTTGTGAGACGTAATCGGAACAGCATCGTAAATCTTGCATCCTTCTGTAGTCCAACTCAAGTTTTTGATATTTGTACGATCTACATAGGATTCGTAAGGCAAATAATCCGCGCGTGTAACTACATCCGCAGGCTCTTTACGAGAATCGGCAACCACATCCGAAAAACTTGCCGCCGCAACAGAAACTTCCACAACATCCAACGCCGTTTTACTCCATTTGTTGTCAAAGAAGTTTTTCAGCGCAGGATAGGTCGTTGATGTAACCGTGAAAGCGTCCGACAATTTGGTCGTTTTCATCAGTTCCATTGTTGTTTGACCGGGGTTGTCAACGCTTTCGCGCATCAACGACAGTTGGTTGTCATACAAACCGTTTACGCCGGACGGCAAAGCGTCATTGCTCAAATTGACAAGCTGGCAGGATGTGTACGTGTTGGTGATGGTACCTTTATCCAAAGCCGCTTTATCAATATTTGCAAAGCCAGCGGCGAAGCCGCTTTTAACATCGATCGTGCCTGCGCTGTAGCAATTGGTAATTGTCGGAGTACCTTTTGTATCATCAGAACGAATAATTCCGGCAAAACCGCCTGTACTCGCGGCGTCATTGCTGACGATCGTCACACTGGAAAAGGTATTGGAGATGTTCGCTTTTTCCATCACAGAACCGCAAAAACCGCCTACATACGAATCTTTACCGTTGGAAAAATCAACATTAACGCTGCCGTAAGCAAAGCAATCGGAAATTGTACCGTTGACTGCATTTGCAAAAATACCGCAATATTCCCTGCTGTTTGCGGGCGTTTCGACAGAAGAAGAGTTCGGAACAAGTACACCGAGTTCTTTGATCGTCGCACCTTGTTTCACTTCATTAAACAAGGCGGTTCCCGATTTCAGCGTGATCACATGACCGTTGCCGTTGAGTTTACCGGCAAAATCTGATTCAACGCCTTCGGTAATTGTGAAGTCGGCTGTGATATTGATCACAAGAGACGAATCGTTTGCGTTAGCAACGACGCGATTTTTAAACTCGGTGGCGTTACCGACACTATACGTTGCAGCAAAAACAAATGTAAACAACGGAAAAGCGGACAATATGATTGCAATCGATAACACAATTGCTGCCAAACGTCCGAAACGTTTGCTCATACTGCCCACCTCCTTGTTGTTGCATTTAATTTGAATTGGTACTTTTATCGTTCGTGTAAACTACATATTGTTTGATCACATCCAGAATCGATTGAATCATAGAAACAAACAACAGTAAAATTAAAACCGGATAAATGTATGGGGATTGTGAGATTCCGATCAAAGACCCGATGAAAGAAGACGTAAAAACAACTTTTCCGATGATATCCTCTTCAAAAACAGGATATTCATCTTCTGAAGGATTGGCGGTTCCCTTGGTGATGAACTGCACAGATCCGCTTTCATTGGTTTCTATTCTCAAAATCATGTGAGAGACCGGTATGCCTTGCGGCACAGTCGGATCATCGGAGTAAAACGTGATGACATCGCCGACTTTCAATGTCGAAGCTTCCGTTTGTTTTGTAACAATAAAGCTTCCGACAGGAATAGACGGAAGAGGATTTTCGGGATTGGCCTGGACTTTCAAATCCATACTTCCGGTCACAACGCGACCAAAACCGATCCCTCCCACGGTCATTCGTCCGTTTCCGCCGATACGTGCATACAGCATCGCAACGGTAACTAAAACAAATGCCGCGATCGTTATCCAAAACAAGATGTTTGCCCCGATTTTACATGCTTTTTTGATAAAGCTCATGAAGTAAATCTCCTAATATTAGGATTCGGAGTCTTCAGGAAAATCGTTTTTGATCACAACGTAGACGCCGTCTTCGTTCACATTCAGTTCCGCAAGACGCTTTTTATGCATCTCGAGTTCCTCTTGTAGTTTTTGATTTTCCTTTTTCAGCGCTTTGCGTTCTGCTGCCGCTTTTGCAACAGGATCCTTCGCGAGAGCTTTTTCTTTTTCGCGTGCCAAACGGGCTTTTTCTTTTGCCTTTTCCTTCGCTATGCGCTCTTTTTCAAGAGCCTTTGCTTTTTCTTTGGCAAGACGTTCTTTTTCACGAAGCTTAGCGGCGCGTTCTTTTTCCAGAGCATCAGCCTTCTCTTTGGCGATTCTGGCCTTTTCTTTCGCCTTTTCCTTGGCGATTCGCTCTTTTTCTGCCGCCGCCGCTTTTTCACGCGCCATACGCTCACGCTCTTTCTCGCGAGCTTTTTGAGCACGCTCTTTTTCAAGCGCTTCGGCTTTCTCTTTTGCTAACCGTGCTTTTTCCTTTGCCTTTTCTTTCGCTATGCGCTCTTTTTCAGCAAATTCAGCTTTTTCTTTAGCAACACGTGCACGTTCTTTTTCACGTGCTTTTTGGGCACGCTCTTTTTCAAGTGCTTCCGCTTTAAGTTTTGCGGCACGCTCACGCTCTTTGGCGATGCGGGCGCGTTCTTTCTCTTTAGCAATACGCTCGGCTTCTTCAGCAGCAGCTTTTTCACGAGCCAAACGAGCACGTTCTTTTTCTTTCGCAATACGTGCAGCCTCTTCAGCAGCAGCCTTCTCTTTGGCAATACGCGCGCGCTCTTTCTCTTTTGCGACACGAGCCGCTTCTTCAGCAAGAGCACGTTCTTTGGCAAGGCGAGCCTTTTCTTTTGCACGCTCTTTCGCGATACGCTCTTTCTCAAGGGCCGCCGCTTTTTCACGCGCAATGCGCTCGCGTTCCTTTTGACGTGCCTTGGCTGCACGCTCTTTTTCAAGCGCAAGTGCTTTTGCTTTCGCGGCACGCTCGCGCTCTTTGGCAAGACGTTCTTTCTCTTTTCTCGCCTTTTCTTCTGCGATGGCTTTTTCTTTAGCAAGTCGAGCCTTCTCGCGCTCTTTCTCTTTTCTTGCTTTTTCAAGCGCTTTTTGCTTCTCGATACGAGCTTTTTCGCGTTCTATGCGACGACGCTCCAAATCGCGCAAACGTTGCTTCTCGCGACGCTCGGCTTCTTCAATTTGAATACGGCGATTTTTGTCCCACAAAAGTGCTTCGTTGATAGCATCGACGATTTGCTGACGTTCTTTCTCTTTCTTCGCATTGATCTTCGTGATTTCATCAAGAAAAACACGATGAACCTCTGTTTCGGAAATATCGAAATTGCGCACCACATCTTCGATGACCGAATGCACAAATTTGGGATGCCACGTTTTCGGGCGGGCTTTCTTCTTTTGCACTTCCAAAGTTTGATGTGCGCTTTGTTTCAAGAACACATATTGCATCGCAAGACCACTGTAAATAGCAGCAAGCGATTGTTGCTCGGGGAGTTGCTCGGAAGAGAATTGTTCGATTGTATAACCGACCTCGTTGTAACCTTCAATGAACTGCCACAGTGCCAAGCACTTTTTGAAGTTCGGCTCTTTCATAATCACGTTGGTGCGCATGATCGGAGGGCGAACAAGTGCGCAACCACGCATCTCTTTATAGAATGAGGTGTAAGTAAAGCTTTGCAAATACTGATTGATGCGGTCAATACGTGCAAGAGGCGCCATGTGACGCGGATTCAACTCATCGCCGCCCATGTAAGGACGGGTGACCGTCGACAAATCCACAGAAAACTCCACTTTTTCGCCAAGTTGCGGTTCGAAATGACCTTTCATAACAATATGCGCCATTTCTTCGTCGTCCATCGACTGAAAAAGCACATTTGTACGTTTATCCATGAACACACGAAGTTTTTGAAGCAACGTGTAAATGAAACGGTTTTCATAGATATCAATCGTATCTTCACGGCTGACGTTCAAGATCTTGTTCGGTTGGATCTCTTCACCGCGGATGTTGCTGATCAAGTGCGTGTGCTGAGCCAAATGGCGTACCGAATCCGGGGTAACCTTCTTGGAAAGGTGGACCGGCACGACTTCGTCTTCTTGCACGATGAAACGACGAGGGTTACGAATGATCGTATCGAGAGGAATGATACAGTCTTCCAACATTTCCACCCAGCG
>JAZTZV010000035.1:0-21930 GCA_045637645.1 Acutalibacteraceae bacterium
CGGTGCGGGGGTTCGCATTATCTTTATTTACAGCACGATTTCCTTGCCTTCGGCGGCGGAATCGTAAATCGCTTCAAGCATTTGTTGCATTTGCACCGCTTGCTCGAGCGGGTATTTCGGCGTTTTGCCGTTCAGTACACAATCGGCAAAGTGTTTGAGTTCTTCGGCGAAACGGTTGTTTTCGCCGACGGTGATCACGTCGTCCGACAAACGGTCGAGTCTCTCTCCGTACACGGTCAGCGGGTCGAGCTTGACACCCGCTTTACTGCCCACGACCTGCACATCGGTGTGGTTCGGGCCGTTGATCGCCCACGACGCTTCGAACAGCATCGCCGCGCCGTTTTCAAAATGGATGACGCCGACGCCCGAATCCTCGCAGTCAAATTGGTTGTCGGGGCAGGGGATGCCTTGCCAGCGTCCGACACCCTTGGTTTGATAATCGCCGTGAGGCGCGAACACTTGCGCGCTGACGCGTGTGGGTTTCGGGTTGCCCATCAAATACCATGCCGCGTCGATGCTATGCACGCCGATGTCGATAACAGGGCCGCCGCCCGACGTTTTCTTGTCGGTGAACCAACCCGAAGGCGTGCCGCGACGGCGAACGTTGGCGACCTTCGCGTAATACACATCGCCGAGCTCGCCCGCTTCGAGCATCTCGCGGACGTACATGTTTTGCGTGTTAAAGCGACCGGGAACAGCGAGCATAAACGTGACGCCCGCTTCGTTAACAGCGGCTTCCATCGCTTTCGCGTCAGCGAGATTCATCGCCATCGGTTTTTCGCACACAACGTGCTTGCCTGCCTTAGCGGCGGCGATGCAAACGGGCGCGTGACCGTTGTTCCATGTGCAAATATCAACGGCATCGAGTTCGACGTTTGCGAGCATGTCTTCGACGGACGCGAAATAAGCGGGGATGCCGAACTTTTCTGCCGCCGCTTTGGCGCGGTCGAGATCCAGATCGCAGATCGCGACGACTTCAATGTTGTCGCATTCCGCGTAGGCGGGCATGTGCGCGTTGGTCGCGATGTTGCCTGCGCCGACGACACCGATTTTCAATTTGCTCATAAAACGGTCACTCCTTTAAACGGATCTTATTTGATTTCGCCTTGAATATGACAGATGATATCGCCCGCCATGCGGCGCGGTACAATGCGGTTGATGTTGATGAGAAAACGGTTGCGCGCGGTGTGAATGGCTACTTGCTTACCTTTCATTGTGGCTTTGTAGCCATAGCGCGCCACATTCTCAGCGGTGGAAACGGGCATCGAACGGAACAGTTTGGATTTCCCGAGTTGCGCCGTTTCCTCGAATCCTGTCGCGATCGGGCCGGGGCAAAGCGCCGTTACGGTGATGCCGCTTCCTTTGAGTTCGCGCGAAAGCGCTTGCGAGAACGACAGCACATACGCCTTCGTAGCGTAATAAACCGACATGTACGGACCTTGTTGGAATGCGGCGATGGAGGCGACGTTGAGGATTTTTCCGTGTCCTTTTTCGCGCATCATCGGCAACACGTGGTGCGTCAGTTCGGTCAATGCCGACACATTGAGTGCGATCATCGCTTGTTGGCGGGAGAGTTCGCTGTCGGCGAATGCGCCGAAATCACCGAGCCCTGCATTGTTGACGAGGATATCCACCGTCAAGTCTTGCGTGCGTACGGCGTCCATCAACGCGGCGGCACCGTCGGGTGCGCCGAGATCGAGCGGGATCACGGTGACAGCAACGTCGTAGGCGGTGCGAATGGCGTTTTGTGCCTGTTGCAGTTTATCGGCGCTGCGGGCGGTGAGAATGAGATCATAGCCGTGCTGTGCGAATTGCATCGCCAGCGCCAGTCCGAGTCCGCCCGAAGCACCCGTGATAAGTACGGTTTGTTTCATAGACATATCCTTTACAGTGTTTTGACGAGTTCTTTCAAATATTCGGCAAACGCAGGGCCGAGGTCGGGGCGCGACAACGCCACTTCACAGGTCGCTTGCAAAATGCCGAGTTTGTTGCCCATGTCGTAGCGCGTGCCGGTGTAATCCACGCCGACCATGCCGTCGCGCACCGCGAGTGTGCGCATCGCGTCGGTCAATTGGATCTCGCCGCCGGCGCCGGGCGGTGTGTTGTCGAGAATGTCGAAAATGCTCGGCGGCAACACGCAACGACCGAGAATGGAGAACAGCGACATAATTTGCTCGGGAGCGGGTTTTTCGATCATATCGCTCACGCTGTAGGTGCGCTCGCCGAGCTTGTCCACGGCAAGCGAGCAATATTTCACGATTTGCTCGGGGGTAACTTCTTTGATGCCGACGACACCCTTGCCGTATTGCTCATACGCGCGGCAGAGCTGACCGCACGCGGGATCGTCGCCGATGATGACGTCGTCGCCGTACAGCACGGCAAACGGCTCGTCTCCGACAAAGGAACGCGCGCAGTTGACCGCATGTCCGAGACCTTTGGTTTCTTTTTGACGCAGGAAGTAAATGTTTGCCATATTGGTGATGGCGCGCACGTCTTCGAGTTCGGCGGTGCGACCCGCCGCTTCGAGGCGTTCCTCGAGTTCAATCGCGTGATCAAAATGATCTTCGATGATGCCTTTGCCGCGATTGGTGATGATGAGGATGTCCGTGATGCCCGCGGCAACGGCTTCCTCCACAATGTATTGGATCGCGGGTTTATCCACGATGGGGAGCATTTCTTTGGGGCAGGCTTTGGAAATGGGGAGAACGCGAGTGCCAAGACCCGCAGCGGGGATAACGGCCTTTTTGACAAGTTGTGCCAAGTGAATCGCCTCCGTAAATACATATTTTGTTTATTGTACCATATATCCCCATAAAAAGCAAGAGTAAAGCCTGTCGAATCAAAGGGAGGAACAGAGTCGATGTGCAACGAATAGAACGATACAGCGTGCGGAAGACCGAAAACCAAAAACCCGCAGGATCGAAATCCTGCGGGTTTTCTGTTTGTGTGTCTTACAGAGCGTCGATAATGCCTTGGAGCATGTCGCGTGCTTTGATGATGTCGGCGGTTTGTTGGTCGCCTTCGATCTCGCGCTCAATGGTGATGCAGCCGTCGTAGCCGAGGTCATGCAAGCCTTTGATCAGCGCGGGGAAGTCGACTTTGCCTTCGCCCATCGCGGTTTCTTCGCCGAGTGCGCGACCGCTCGTCGGGTATTTGCCGTCCTTGCCGTGCACGCCGCGGACGTATTTGCCGAACACATCGAGTGCGTCGACGGGGTTGCCCATGCCGTAGAGGATCAGGTTGGCGGGATCGAGGTTGACACCGAGGTTGTCAAGATCCACGTCCTCGAACAAGCGGAGCAGGGTAACGGGCGTTTCTTGACCCGTCTCAAACAGCAAGTATTGGTCGTTTTGCTTAAGGTATGCCGCGAGGTTCGCCACCGCCGCGACAAAGCCGGGATAGCGCGCGTCATAGGGGTTCGCGGGAACATAACCCATGTGAGTCACGATGTCCGACACGCCGATTTTCTTCGCAAAATCCGCGCCTTGCTTGAGGTTGAGCAAGCGAGCGTAGCGATAGGGTTCGGGAACGAGACCGAGCGTCTCCTGACCACCGTAGAAGTTCCATTCCACAGGACCTTCCCAACCGCACCACAACGCGGTAATGGTCACATCATAGTCTTTGCAAGCGGCGAGAACTTCCTCAACACGCTCGTCGGTGCGTTGCGATTGATCCCAGCTCATCAGCTGGCAGTGGTGCAGCCCGAGAGCTGTCAGATTCTTGAATTTTTCTGCAAGGGGAGTGGCGTCAAAGGTAACGCAAGTGCCGATTGTCATCATAAAGACATCGTTCCTTTCGTGTGAAAATGCGACAAGATTTCCTCATCTACTGCTCATTATACCGAGTCCTCATTCAAAAAGCAAGCGTCGGGGGTGCTTTTTCGGGGAATTTTTTCATAGATTGTGAAATTTTTCGTTTCTTTTCTTTGGAATCTATGGTATACTGATTCTATGAATGGAATTTTTAAGGAGGGATCGTTTTCATGAAACCGATCGTTCATACCCCTCTGGAGGGCGTTACGTTTTTAACGTTGACCGATGACCGCTTCACGACCGCGCGCATCACCGTCAGTTTGTATCTCCCGCTTGCGGAGCAAACCGCGGGTCGCAACGCGATGTTGCCGTATCTGCTTCGTCGCGGATGCCGCCGTTTTGACACGGTGACGTCGTTCAGCCGTGAACTCGACCGCTTGTACGGCGCGGGCATCGATGGCTATATCACCGCTTCGGGCGAGACCCAAATCGTGACCTTGTCGATGTCGTGTCTCGACGACCGCTTTGCGTTCGACGGCACCGCCGTGTCGTCGCAATGCGCTCAGTTGCTTCTCGACGTGTTGTTTGATCCGCCGTTTGAAAACGGCATGTTCCGTGAGGAAGACGTCGCGCAAGAGCGCCGTTGCACGCTGGAAAGCATCGCCGCCGAAATCAACGACAAGCGTCGCTACGCGGTGTCGTGCGGCAAAAAATTGATGTGTGAAGGCGAGCCGTATGCCGTTTCGAAATACGGCACCAAAGAGCAAGTCGAAGCGCTCACCGCCGAGGAATTGACGGCGGCTTGGCGCGAACTGCTCGCGACCGCCCCGATGCGCATTATGTATCAAGGAAGCGGCGACGGTGTGGCGGTGCGCGATGCGTTTGTGGCGCGTTTGGCGGATCGCCGCGTGAAGGAGTTGCCGCCCGTGATCATCAAAACCGCCCGCGACGAAATCGTGCGCGGCAACGAAACGATGGATGTCAACCAATGCCAACTCGTCATCGGTGTGCGCACCGAGGTTGCCGCGGAACATCCGCTGTGTGACGCGATGCGTCTTGCCAACGCCGTGTTCGGCGCCACACCGCATTCGCTGTTGTTCCGCCATGTGCGTGAGGAGCACAGCCTGTGCTATTATTGCGTGTCGCGCTATGACCGCCGAAAAGGCGTGATGATGGTGGAAAGCGGTGTCGAAGAAGCTTCGCTCGTCAAAGCGGAGGAAGAGATCCTGCATCAACTCGATCGTCTGCAACGCGGCGAATTCAGCGACGAAGATTTGGAAAATGCGCGTTTGAGCTTGCTCGATGCGATGATGGGCACGCAGGATTCCGCCTCGTCGACGGCGGAATGGTACAGCGCGCAAGGCCCGTACCGTCTGCGTAGCCCCGAAGAGGTGATGGACGGCGTTCGCGCGGTCACCCGTGAGCAGGTCATCGAAGCGGCAAACACCTTGAAAGTGGACTGCGTGTTCACCTTGACACCCGAGAAAAAGGAGGAGACGGCATGAGTCAGCAAATCTTCACGCTCGCGACCGGCGAGCAAGTCCATCGCATCGATCACGCATCGGGGCTGACCATTCTGGTCTACCCGAAAAAAGGCTATCGCTCGTCGTATGCGATGTTCGGCACGCGCTACGGCTCGGTCGACACCGCGTTCATCAAAGACGGCAAGCGCATCGAAGTGCCCGCAGGCATTGCGCACTATTTGGAGCATAAACTGTTTGAAAATGAGGACTGCGACGCGTTCGCACGTTATGCGAAAACGGGCGCTTCCGCCAATGCATTCACAAGCTTTGACGTGACGGCGTATTTGTTCGGTTGCTCGGACAATTTCAAAGAATCGCTCGAGATCTTGCTTGATTTTGTGCAACAACCGTATTTCACCGAAGCGACCGTGCAAAAGGAACAAGGCATCATCGGTCAAGAAATCCGCATGTGTGACGACTCGCCCGACCGCCGCGTGCTGTTCAATTTGCTTCGCGCCATGTATAAAGAGCATCCCGTGCGCATCGATATCGCCGGTACGGTGGAATCGATTTCACACATCACGCCCGAACTGCTGTATGATTGCTATTACACGTTCTACAACCTGCACAATATGGTGCTGACCGTGTGCGGCAACGTGACGGTGGACGAGGTGCTTGAGGTCGCGGATCGCGTGTTGATTCCCGCCAAACCTTTGTCGCTTGACACCTCGCTTCCCGAGGAACCGCGCGAAACGTTTGAGCGCGAGATCGAAGAGACGATGCCCGTTGCGGCGCCGTTGTTCTATCTCGGTTATAAATGCCCGGTTGACGGACTGCATTTGGATCCCAAAACGCTTCTCGCTTGCGAAATGGCGGTGGAACTGTTGTGCGGTCACGGCTCGGAGCTGTATGCTTCGCTGATGCGCGACGGTCTCATCAACGACAGCTTCGGCGGCGAATTTTTTGAAGGTCGCGGGTTTGCGCTCATGCTCATCGGCGGCGAAAGCCGCGACCCGCAGGCGGTGCGCAAGGCGATCTTCGCCGAGCTCGACCGTTTGCGCGAAAACGGCGTGGAGCAAGCGCGCTTTGACGAAATGAAAGCATCGGCGTACGGCCGTTTGATGCGCCGTTTCAACAGCGTGGAAGCGTCGGCAACCGCGATGATGGATGATTATTTCCACGGCTTTGAACCGTTTGTGTTCACCAAAACGGCGGCGGAACTGACCAAAGACGACCTCGACCGCGTGATCACCGAGTGGATGATCCCGTCGTACAGCTCGTTGTCGGTCGTGCGCGGCAAGGAGGACAACTGATGGAACATTGGGTGGAATTTCCCGCGCTCGGATTGAAATTTGACCTCCCGCAATCGCTGGTACAGTTCGAGTTGTTCGGTATTGATTTTGACATTCGCTGGTACGGTGTGTTGATCGCCGTCGGCTTTATGCTGGCCGTGATCTATGCGAATGTGCGCGCGCCGAAGCTCGGTGTCGATCGCGACCGCATGATGGATGTCGTGTTGATCACGGCGGTGATCGCGGTCATCACCACGCGTTTGTATTTTGTGTTGTTTTCCAACCCGGCGTATTATTTTTCGCATCCCGAAAAAATCTTTGCGATTTGGGACGGCGGCCTTGCCATCTACGGCGGCGTCATCGGTGCGTTTGTGGGCGGCTTTGTCATGTGCCGCGTCAAAAAACTGTCGGTGCGCACGATGTTCGATTTGGCGGCGGTCGGCTTCTTGATCGGTCAAGGCATCGGACGTTGGGGCAATTTCTTCAACCAAGAAGCCTATGGCTCGAACACGTCGTTGCCGTGGGGCATGACGGGTGATATCATCCAAAAGGGCGTCAACGGCGAGGTTGCCGATCAATTGTCGCCCGTACATCCGACGTTTTTGTATGAATCGCTGTGGTGCCTGCTCGGTGCGTTGGTGCTGCACATCATGTTTGTGAAGATGTATCGCTTCCGCGGTCAAATCTTTGCGTCCTATTTGATTTGGTACGGCGCGGAACGCGCGGTCATCGAGGGACTTCGTTCCGACAGTTTGATGATCGGCTCTGTTCGCGTGTCGCAAATCGTGGCGATCGTGGCGGTGGCACTCGGCGCAACGCTTCTTGTGTTGTTGCCGCGGTATGATAAGGAACGCGCTCGTGTGCTTGCCGCGCAAAGCGAGGAAGACGAGGCGGTCGAGGAATCCGAACTGACCCCGCTTCAAGTGGAAACATTAGCAATCGATGCGGAGGAACCGCTCGATTGTTCGGAAAATGAAATCACGGAGGAAGATGAAGATGGCAACGATTATTGACGGCAAAGCGGTCAGCGCGGCGGTGCGCGCTGAAGTCGCCGCCGAAGTGGAACAACTGAAAGCAAAAGGCATCACGCCGGGTCTGGCGGTGATCATCGTCGGCGACGATCCCGCGTCGCGCGTGTATGTCAACAATAAGAAAAAAGCGTGCAGTGAAGTGGGCATGTATTCCGAGGAATTCGCACTTCCCGCGGACACGACCCAAGAAGAATTGCTCGCGCTTGTTGCGAGCCTCAACGGCCGAAGCGACATCAACGGCATCCTTTGCCAACTCCCGCTTCCCAAAGGCTTGTCCGACAAAGACGTCATCGAAGCGATTTCTCCGGTCAAAGACGTCGACGCGTTCCATGCCAAAAACGTCGGCAACATCATGATCGGCGATTACAGCTTTTTGCCCTGCACCCCTGCGGGCGTGATGGAGCTCCTTCACCGCGCCGGTGTCGAAGTGGCGGGCAAGCGTTGCGTCGTGATCGGTCGAAGCAACATCGTCGGCAAACCGATGGCGATGCTTCTCTTGCACGAAAACGGCACGGTGACCGTGTGTCATTCCCGTACTCAAGATTTGGCGGCGATCTGCCGTGAAGCGGACATCTTGGTTGCGGCGGTCGGCAAGGCGAAATTCGTCACTGCCGATATGGTCAAACCCGGTGCGGCGGTCATCGACGTGGGCATGAACCGCGACGAAAACGGCAAGCTCTGCGGCGACGTGGATTATGCGGCGGTCGAACCGATCGCGGGTTACATCACGCCCGTTCCCGGCGGTGTCGGCCCGATGACGATCGCGATGCTGATGAAAAACACCCTCATGGCGGCGAAGATCCAAAACGCCCTTTTGATGGATTGATAAAAACGGCTATACCCCCGAAGCAATGCTTCGGGGGTATATTTTTGTTTGCCTGCTCATACAATGCCTCAAATGAGGTGATGTGCGGTGAAACGGTGGATGGGGATCGTGCTGACGTGCGTGGTGTGCGCGTCGTTGCTGTCGGCGGCGACGTATGAAGTGGTGCGGCAAGCCGCCACACAGCCTGTGGCGGCGGTGCGTCCGCGCGTGACGGTGGACGCGGGTCACGGCGGATTTGACGGTGGTGCCCAAGCGCCGGACGGCACGTGCGAAAAGGATTTGAATTTGGCGATTGCCCGTCCGCTCGGGATGATGCTGACGCTGTGCGGTTTTGAGGTGACGATGACGCGTACGGATGACTCGGCGCTCAACGACAGCGGCGATACGATCCGCACGAAAAAAGTCAGCGATATGAACGCGCGCTTGGCATTGTATGAGCAGGCACAACTGAACATTGCGATCCATCAAAACATGTTTTCGGTCGCGAAATATCACGGCGCGCAGGTGTTTTATTCGGAAAACAATCCGTTTTCAAAACAGCTCGCTTCCTGCGTGCGCGAGGAGATCGTGCGTTCGCTTCAACCCGATAACACGCGCGAACTGAAAAGCGGCAACCGCGACATTTTCCTGCTCTATAAAACGACAAAGCCGACGGTGCTTGTTGAGTGCGGCTTTTTGTCGAACGCGGAGGAATTGGCGTTGCTCAAAGATGAACGTTATCAGCAACAAACGGCGTTCGCGATTGCGTGCGGTGCGGCGCGGTATTGGGCGGAAAGGGGGAACGGCACGTGACGACGTGGTTGTGGATCGTCGGAAGTGTGATTGTTGTCGCGGTGCTTATCGGCGCGGTGTTGACCAAAAAGCCGATTCGCTCACTGACGGGAAGTGCCGTGCAAGGGCTTTGCGCGTTGGCGGCGGTGAATGTCGCGAGTGCATTCAGCGGCGTCTCTCTCGGTGTGACAACCTTTTCGGTGCTTGTTTGCACGGTGCTCGGCATCCCCGGCGTCGCTACGCTGTTGGTGCTGCAGGTACTTTTGGGCGGATTATAACAAAAAAAGACTGTTGCGACCGCAACAGTCTTTTTTTGTTTATGTCCAAATGCGTTTTGCCAATTTGCAAAGCAGATAATCGAGCGGGAAACCGATCAACGCGAGTGCGACGATCACGGCGAGCATCGGCGCGGTGGGGATAACAAACACGATCTCCATCGCAAATCCGAGCATCGCAAACAACGTCGGCAACGCGTTCGCCAGAAGCACCGCGCTCGCGAAAAATCCGACCGTCATCAGTGTCCACAAAATGCGGCGCGCGATCGTGAACGGACGGCACACGCGATACAGTTGCACAAGCCATGCAAAACCCGTTAAGTAAATGCACATCGTGGACGATTGCTCGGGAGACAGCGACAACAGCGGCGCGACGGCGAGTTGCGTCAATAGAATGTACAGCGTGATCAGTACAGCACTCGGCACGGAACTGCTGAGCACCGTGTGCAAAAATTTGCCTTTGATGCGTTCGCGACTCGGTTCGAGCGTCAAGAAAAATCCCGGGATCGATTCCGCAAATACGCCGACAAGTGTGAGTTGAAGCGGCTCAAACGGATACGCCATCGGCAACAGGATCGCGCACAACGTCACAAGGAACGACATGACCGTCTTGACCAAAAACAGCGATGCGGTGCGGGTGATGTTGTTGACGACGCGGCGACCTTCCATAAGTGCCACAGGCAATGCGGCGAAATCGGAATCAAGCAAAACCAGTTGCGCCACTTGCTTGGCGGCGTCGCTTCCCGCCGCCATCGCCACCGAACAGTCCGCTTCTTTGAGGGCGGGAACGTCGTTGACGCCGTCGCCCGTCATCGCAACGGTGTGACCCTGTTCTTTGAACAGTCGCACAAGCTCGCGCTTTTGCTCGGGCTTGACACGTCCGAACACCACATACTGTTGTGCCGCTTCGCGCAGTTCCTCGATTGTGGTGAGGGTGGAGGCGTCCACGGCGCGGTCGGCGTTTCGAAGTCCCGCTTTGGCGGCGATCGCCGCCACCGTGTCGGGATGATCGCCCGAAATGACACGCAAAGTCACGGCTTCGTTTTGGAAATAGTTCAAAATCTCGTGCGCGTTGTCGCGAAGTTCATCTTCCAGCACGATCGCGGCGAGCGGGATCAATCCGTCGCACGCTTCGTTCGGTGTGTCCGATTTGCTGAACGCGGCGAGCAAAATACGTTTGCCGCTTGCGGCGAGCGTTTTTAATTCGGCGGGCATCTCCGCTTGCGGCAACAAGCGGTCAAAACCGCCGAAATAGATCGAGCCGACATTTCGGAATCCGACGGCACTCCACTTCCGTTGCGACGAAAACGGCACGATGTCGGTAACAGAAAACGTGTCGGTTTTCTCGTGTGTGTCGTAAAATTTACGCACGGCCTGCGCGGTGGCGTTTGTGTCGCCGATGGCGCGAATGGCGGCGGCGAGCAGAACGTCACGCTCCTCGTCGGAGAACCGATCGGACAGTGCTGTTGTACTGCTGACGGTCATCGTGCCTTTGGTAATGGTGCCTGTTTTATCCAGACAAATGAGCGACACGCGCGACAGCGCCTCGATGCAATACAAATCCTGCACCATCGTCTTTTTTTGAGCCAATTTGATGACACCCACCATCAACGACACGGTCGTCAGCAGGATCAAGCCTTGCGGCATCATACCGATGAGTGCCGCGGCGGAGGTGGTGACGGTTTCTTGAAGTTCAAAGGTGCCTTCGATCCAATCGCGCAGGATCAGCAACGCCGCAAAGGGGATCATAAAAATGCCCGTGAAGCGGATGATTTTGTTGATAGAGGCCAACAGTTGCGAACGAGAACGGCTGTATTTTTTGGCTTCGGCGGTCAGCTTGGCGGCATAGGCTTGCTCACCGACGCGCGTGGCGATCGCTTCGCAATGTCCGCTGACGACATAACTTCCCGACAGCAATTCGTCGCCCGCTTGTTTGAGGATCGCGTCGGGTTCGCCTGTGAGAAGCGATTCGTTGACCTCGACGGTGCCGCTTTGTATTGTTGCGTCAACACCGATTTGATCGCCGCTTTGAAGAAGCAGGCGGTCGTCCTCGACCAACTCGGACAAGGCGACGGCGATGTTGTTGCCGTCGCGCCGCACATGCGCTTTTGCCGCGTGAAGGAGCGACAATTTTTCGAGCGTGTGTTTGGTGCGGAGTTCTTGTACGATGCCGATGGCGGTGTTTGACAGCACAACACCGAAGAACAAAATGTTATGGTACGATCCGACCGCGATCAGCGCGGCGGCTATGATCGTGTTAACCAGATTGAACACCGTGAAGATGTTGTCAAATAAAATGCGCGACAGTGGTTTGGAAACCGCGGTTTTTACAAAATTCGAACGACCGCTTCGGCGGCGCTCGAGCACCTCCTCAGCGGTCAATCCTTGTACATTATGAGGATGATTATTGATAAGAAACACCTTCTTATTCCGATTTGACGGCACGCACCGTCAACGACAAAATACGCTTGCCGGTCGCTTCCTTGCCTTGAAGCGTCGTTTGTCCGCCGCAAACCGAGCAAAGCGCGCGCTCTTTTTGGTCGTCTTTGATGGCGAGAGACAGCACCAAATTCTTGCGTTCTGCAATGCAGGCGCGTTGCGGATTGCTCAAAATTTCGACGTGTCCGCAATCGCAGGGCGTGGCGGGGATCGCCTTTTCTTTTTCTTTGCCGAGCATCAGCTTGTATAAACGTGGGCAATACATCCAGTCGTTTTGTGCCAAACGGTCGGTGGTGCTGACAAAATGATCCTCGACAAGCGACAGCGAGCAAACACCGTGCGACATGTAATAGCAATTGTTGTTGGTCAGTTGAATGGTGGCTTCAATGGTGCCTTTCACCGTATTCATAAATGTTCGTCTCCTTCAAGCGGGATGTAGATCACGCGCTTGCCTTTCTTTAAGCATTCCGCGATCACATATTTCGTTCCGGCGGATTCGCCGTCCCAAAATGCGAGCACCATGTCGGCTCGCTCAATGATGCGATCGTTTCGAACGAGCGGCGCGCGCTTGCCGTAGCGATCGTAATCGGGTACATATTCACAAAATGGGATCCCCAACTGCGCAGCAACGGCTTTCGCCGCTTGATCCACGCCTTTGGCACCGCCGCTGACGATCTCGCTTGTGTACGGCGGCAATGCGTCGCGGATCTGCGCTTCGATGCGTTCGCCGACCTCGCGGCTTCCGATCACGGCAACGCGCACGGGAAATCCCTCCTTTCGGTGTATATGTTCATATTACCCCATATTTTCAAAAATTACAATGCACAAAATCAAAAATTTCGGAATGCATAGGACTTTTGTTCTGCGGAATAGTAAAATTGAAGGAGTGATGCACAATGAAATGGATATTTCGTGTGACGGCGGCGGTGATGGTGCCGTTTTGTTTGGCGGCGATGCTCGGTGTGGCGTGGGTGGATCATGCGGCACCGTCCGCGTTCACGGTGGAAGAGGGAACGCGTTTGAGCTTACCGACGGAATTGGTGACGGTGCGCGAATGCGGCGCATGGGAAACGCAAGCGCAAAGCGGCGGGACATACGAAGCGGCGTTGTCGTTTCTTGGGGTATTTCCCGTGCGGGAGGTGACGGTGTCGTCTCACGAACGATGTGAAGTGGCGGTGTGCGGCGTGCCGTTCGGCATCAAAATGTTCACCCAAGGCGTGCTCGTGGTCGGCTTAAGTGATGTGGATACGCGAAGCGGATCAAAAAGCCCCGCGCGTCAAGCAGGGCTCCGTGTGGGGGACAGTATTTTGAGCATTGACGGCGAAGAGGTGTCTACCATTGCGCAAGTGGCACGGATCGTAGAGGACAGCAAAGGAACGGCGCTCACGTTACGCGTGCGACGGCAACAGTTGGAATTTGATGTAACCTTGACACCGCTCGCATCGGTCAGTGAGAAATGTCTTAAAGCCGGTATGTGGATTCGCGACAGTGCGGCGGGGATCGGCACGTTGACGTTTTATGATATGGAGAGCGGAGTGTTTGCGGGACTCGGGCATCCCGTCAACGATGCCGACACGGGCGAGCGAGTACCGATCTCGTCGGGTGAGATTGTTCCCGCGACGATTTTCGGTGTCAACAAAGGGCAAGTCGGTGCACCCGGCGAACTGCTCGGTAGTTTTGAAAGCGGATCGTGGGGTGTGCTGACGACCAATGTGGACACAGGACTTTACGGCACGCTCGGTGAGCAGCCCGATGCATGGGCGACTCTGCCGATCGCGTATAAACAAGAGGTCGTTCCCGGCAAAGCGCAACTCATCACAACGATTGCGGGAGATCGCCCCGTGGTGTATACGGTTGAGATCGAAAGCGTCGATTACCGTGATGGCATCGCCACGCAAAACATGGTGATTCGTGTGACGGATGAGGTGTTGCTCGAAGCAACGGGTGGTGTGCTGTGCGGCATGAGCGGCAGTCCGATCGTGCAAAACGGCAAGCTGGTCGGCGCGATGACGCACGTGTTTGTCAGCGATCCCGAGCGGGGCTATGCGATCTTTGCGGAAAATATGCTGGAAACCGCCGACGGTCTGACAAAACCGATGGTACAGGATGCGGCGTAATAAAAGTAATGGGCGGTGACACCTTTAAGTGGGGAGTTACCGCTCTTTACTTTTTGCGGAAGCCGTGTAAAAAGAAACGCGAAATCTGCAAAAAAGTTCACGATTTGCTTGAAAAGCTTGACGAATGGTGCTATACTGTACTATGTGTAAAAATGGGCATTTTGGGTATTTCTGTAAAATTGCAGCAACAGTTGAATGCTTAAAACAACTTTTGGAAAGGAGATGATCGATTTGGAACCGAAGGTTTCGATTGTCATCCCTGCGTATAAAGCGTCCAAATATTTGGCGCAAGCGATTGATTCCGCTCTTGCGCAAACTTACAGCAATATTGAAGTTATTGTTGTGAACGACGGTTCGCCCGATGATGGGGCGACGCGTGAAGTAGCGCTCTCTTACGGAGACAAAATTCGCTATTTCGAAAAAGAAAACGGCGGCTCGTCATCGGCGTTGAATCGCGGCATACAAGAAATGACGGGTGAGTGGTTTTCTTGGTTGAGCCACGATGACCTGTATCTTCCCGACAAGGTGAAAGAGCAAGTCGCGTTCATGCAATCGCTCGCGCTTTCGGAAGATCAACTGGAGCGCCATGTGTTTTTCACGGCAAGCGAATTGATCAACGCCGAGCGACAAGTCATCCAACGCGCAAAGGCAGCGAAAAACCAAGAGATCCATCAGCTTCTTGAGACCCTGGAGGGGAACGAGCGTTTGGTGGCGGAGTCGATCGATTTTCTGTTCCATGGTTGCTCGTGCTTGGTGCATCGCCGTGCATTTGAACATATCGGCGGATTCGATGAGAATTTGCGCATTGTGAACGACATTGATTATTGGATTCGTTTGTACATGGCCAATTATAAGATCCATTTCATTCCGAAGGTGTTGGTTTACGGCCGTGTGCACGCCGAGCAAGTGTCGCGAAACATCGGCTATTCGTATCACAATCCCGAACAGGATATGTTTTGGAGAAGAAGTCTGGAGTGGCTCAAAAACAACGCCGGTGATCAATACGAGTTGTTTTATGTATTCGGAAGAAGCGCATTTCGTAAAACACGAAATGCCGAAGGCAAAGAAGCCTTTCGCATCGCAGGAGAACTGAAACCGTCTCGCAAATGGAAGTTGTTTGCGGAAAAGCAATATTTCAAACTGTATGCCAAATTGCGCAGTGTTGCCAAACGTGTGTATGTGTTCTTCCGCGCAAATTAAATTTTAAACAAAAGGAGATGATGGTGTGATCCCGTATTTGCTGTTACTTGCGATACCGTTGGTGTTTTCTTTTGTAGCAGTGGATCGCCAATCTCCTCGTGCGTTGATTCGACTCGGTTCGAGTCGTGCGCCGTTTATGCAAAGGAACAATCTGGCGTTGCCGTCGTTTTTCATTGCACTGTTCGTGGTGTTGGCGTGCCGTCATGAAACGGTCGGCATTGACCTTCTAAACTATAAGTATTATTTTTCGGTGTACCCGACACTGAACATCCGTGATTTTGATTTGCTTCGTGAAGAATCGCTTTTCCGATTGCTCAACTGGCTGATCGGACAATTCACAGATAACTATCAAATCTATTTGTCGTTGGTGGCGGCGATCACGCTGCTTCCGATTGCATGGATCTATTGCGAGGATCGACAAAACAGCTACATGAAAATTGCGATTTTCGTCAGCATGTCAACCTTTGTGATGATGTTTTCGGGTATTCGCCAAATGTTGGCGATCGCTTGTGGTGTGTTGGCGTATATGTTCACCCGCAAGAAACAATGGATCGGCTTTTTGGTGATGGGCATTATCGCACTCGGTTTCCACCATTCCGGCTTTATGGTTTTTGCGATTTATCCGCTGTATCACGCGCGATTCAAAAAAAATCATATATGGTTTATCCTGCCGATCATTGCACTTGTGTTTATGTTTAACAGACAAGTGTTCGGCTTTGCGAACGCTGTTTTGGCAAGCTTTAACGCCGATTACGAAACCGAAATCGGATCGACCGGTGCGTACATGTCACTGATCTTGTTCGTGTTGTTTGCCGTGTTTTCGTATGTGGTTCCCGATGAATCGAAAATGGATGCGGAAATGTTCGGACTTCGAAATTTCCTGCTCCTTGTCGTGACGTTGCAATGCTTTGCGCCGCTTCATTCGCTTGCCATGCGCATGAATTATTATTTCATTATTTTCGTTCCGTTGGCGATGGGCAAACTGATTTCCATTCCTCGACCGGAAATGAAGCGCGTTGCCACGTTGGCATTGGTCGTGCTGTCACTTTACTTTACATATGAGTTTGTAGATATGGTTTACACCGCTTATATTACAGGAAACGGTGCTTTGAATTCGATGCCTTACAGAGCCTTTTGGGAGTGAGAAATGTGAAAATCGCACAAATCAATGCGACGTGCGGCGTCGGAAGCACGGGAAAAATCTGTTCTTCCGTTGCGGCGTTGTTATCCTCCCAACATGTTGACAACGTGGTATTGTATTCTCAAAACACCACCCAAGATCCTCACGGTATCCTGTACGGCAAACCGCTTGAAATTAAAGCGGATGCTCTCAAAGCGCGTCTGTTCGGTAATTACGGATTTCAGTCCAAGGTCGCGACCAAACGGTTGATTGCCGAACTGGAACGGTATTCCCCCGATGTTGTGCATGTGCATAACATCCACAGTCATAATGCCGATTTGGATAAGCTGTTTTCGTGGTTTCGTGCGCATCATACGAAAATCGTGTGGACGTTCCACGATTGCTGGGCTTTCACAGGATATTGCATGCATTATGACATGATCGGCTGTGACAAATGGAAAACGCAATGTGATCGTTGCCCCCAAAAAACGTGTTACAGTTGGACAGCCGATCGCAGTCGCTGGATTTTCGAGAAAAAGCGAGAGCTGTTTTCCGATTTGGATTTGACGATCGTCACGCCGTCGCAATGGCTTGCCGATCAAGTGAAGCAATCGTTTTTGCAGGAGTATCCCACGCACGTGATCCAAAACGGCATTGATTTGGCGGTGTTTCGTCCGCAAAGCAGTGACATAAGACAAAGACTCGACTGTGCCGACAAACGCCTCGTTCTCGGGGTGGCTTTCGGATGGGATCGTCGCAAAGGCTTGGATGTGTTTTTGGAATTGGCAAAGCGTTTGGATGATCGTTATCAAATCGTGCTTGTCGGTGTCGATGAAAAGGTCGAAAAGCAACTTCCTTCGAACATTCGGACGATTCGCCGCACACAGGATCAACAAGAACTCGCGCAGTTGTATACCGCCGCTGACGTACTTGTCAATCCGACGCGCGAAGACACCTACCCGACCGTCAACATGGAAGCGCTTGCCTGCGGTACGCCTGTCGTGACCTTCCGAACGGGCGGCAGTCCCGAAATGCTCAATGAGGCATGCGGTGTCGTCGTGGAAAAGAACGATGTCGACGGTATCGAGCAAGCGATTCACCGCGTATGTGAGCAGTCCGCGGATATGCGCGAAGCCTGCCTTGCCAAAGCGGCGGAGTTTGATCAAAACCGTTGTTTTGAAAAGTATACGGCGTTGTATCAAGAGGTGTTACATGAACGAGCTTCAAAAGGTTGAACTGGATATTCTCAAAGCATTCCTTTCGGTGTGTGACTCGTTAGGGCTAACGTATTATCTGGTTTGCGGCACGGCACTCGGTGCGGTGAAATACAACGGATTCATCCCGTGGGATGACGACGTCGACGTGGCACTCCCGCGCGAGGATTACGAGACATTTGTCAAAAAAGCCCCCGCGTTGTTGCCGTCACATTTGTTCTTGCAAACGACGCAAAGCGATCCCGGTTGCCCGCGCATCTACGCCAAACTTCGCCATTCCGGAACAACGTATATCGAAAAAGCCTGTGCGCATCGTGATATGCATCACGGCGTGTACATTGACGTGTTCCCGCTTGACGGTTATCCGCGTTCGCGCGTCGCGCAGGAATGGCTCGAATTGAAAAAGAAACTGTATCTGCTTAAGCAAACGACTCTTTACCATGGCGATTACAGTGCGAAAACCCGTGTGCTTGTGAAGGTGCTCAAAGCTCTCGGAACGGAAAAACGCATGGCGAAGATCGAGCGCCGTTTCTCCAAAGCGATCTCTCGTTACTCGACGCGTGAATCGGACGTGTGGTGCAATCACGGCAACTGGCAAGGTCGTCTGGAGTACGCTCCGCGCGCGCAATACGGCGATGGTGCGTGGGTGGAATTTGAAGGCGTTCGTGTTTGTGTTCCCGCCGACTACGACGCGTATCTCACGCAAAAATACGGCAATTGGCGTGCGGAGTTACCTCCCGAAAAACAGGTCGGGCATCATTATTATGAAGTCATGGATCTGCACACACCCTACACCGCGTATATTTCCAAAGAAAAAGAAGGATGATGGTATGAAACGAATGGCAGCCGCGCTTGCGGCAATGATGCTGCTGTTGACCGGATGCATGACGATGCCGTCGGTGACGCAGAACAATACGTCGACGCCGTTTACCGAAGACTGCATCTATGTCGACACCCCTTACGGCTCGCTTGCATATCCCCAAAAATGGCAAGAGCAAGTCCGTTTCGAGACAAATGACACTCCCGCCGGTTATTGTGTGATGGGTTACGGAACCGTGGAGGGTCAACCCGAGTGTGTGCTGTTTGAACTGTGGTTCGGCGGCGAAAACGGTGAAATTGACATGGGTTCGCTCCAAACCGAAGCGGGTGAGACCGTTCGCGTGGGTGTAACGTTTTGCGAATTGGCGTTCGATGACAGTTGGACAACGGAACAACAAGACACGCTCTGCGCCATGCAGGAGGATGTCAATTATATGCTCAATGAATTGCATTTGTTCTGAAAATGATCAGCGTATTGCTGTTAACATAGATCCATCAAATATGTAAAGGAGAAAAAGCAATGAACAAGTATGTTTCGAAAGTAGTCGCTTTGACGCTTTGCGTGTGCATGCTGGTTGGCGCAATGCCCGCGACCGCTTTTGCGGCCGGCATCAATTACGTCCCGCATGATGATTACTACAAAGTCATCACCAAAAACGACTACCAACTTGCTCCCGGCGTTGTGGAGTCTGAAATCGTACTGAACAACGTGGCCGGTACTCACCGCCAAGTTGCGCACGTGGTTGAGGTTGATATCAACAACCCCTACACGAGAGTTATCCCTTCTTACAAGGGCATGAAACCGACTGAGGGCAACTACGGTGTTCAGATCATGTCGCAACAAGCGGCGTATGCTGAGGCAAACGGCTACGGCAACGTTGTCGCCGCGATGAACATCAGCTTGAGCTGGTACGATTCGCAATACTACCTTGATAATCCGCACCTTGTCGGCGAGCCTCTCGGCTACATGATCCTGGACGGTGTGCAATACACCAACAGCCAAGGTAAAACCGCCGGCGCGAAAACCTGCCTTGTCATCAACTTTGACGAGAAGGACGGCGTTGCTCGCCCCGCGGATATGCCCAAAACCGAGATTCGTTCGACCTCGTCGCCGATCACCGGTTGGGAAGAGCAAGTTATCCCCGCCAACTTTGATTTCCTTGTCAAAGACGGCAAGAACCAATACAGCAAGAATAACAATGCTGCGAGCGGCGCGTCTCGTTCGTTCATCGGCGTGAAAGCCGACGGCACGATCGTGATGGTCATGAACGACGGTCGTCAAGCTCCCTATTCGGCGGGCTTCACCGAATACGAGATGGCAGAGTTCATGCTCTCCCTCGGTTGCGTGTACGCGTCCAACGGTGACGGCGGCGGATCGTCTGCGTTCCTGTCGCAACGTCCCGGCGAAGAGCTGAAGATCAACTGCTCGCCTTCCGACGGCGCGGAGCGCGAAACCACCCACGGCATTTTGGTCATCTCGACCGCTCCCGCGACCGGTGAGTTTGTGCGTGCGACCATCTCGGCCGAAAACGACTATTACACCCCCGGTTCGTCCGTGCAATTCTCGGCAATCGGTTCCGACCTTGTCGGTACGGCGGCGGACATCCCCGAGGATGCAACGTGGCAATTGGCGGATCCGTCCATGGGTACCATCGAAGACGGCCTGTTCGTTTCCAACGGCAAAGTCGGCACCGCCACCGCTCAACTCGTCTGGAACGGCGAAGTTGTGGGTGAGGCATCGGTTGAGATCGTGATCCCCGAAAAGATCGAATTCACCCAAAGCAGCATCGTGGTTCCCTTCGGCAAGACTGCTCAACTGACGGTTGTGGCGACCATCAACGACGGCATCCATGAAGTTGTTTTGAAATCCGGCGACGTGACCCTGTCTCTTGACAACCAAGATCTCGGTGTGCTCAACAACGACGATCTGACCTTCGCGGCTGTGAGCGAAGACAACGTCCCCGCGAACACGAAAGCGACTTTGACGGCGACCCTCAACCATGGCGAAGGTTTGACGACTTCCGTTCCCTTCAGCATCGGTAAAGGCTCCGACATCGTGTACGATTTCGAAGATCAAAACCTCGACGGCTGGTCGATCTACACCAACTACGGTAAGTACGGTCCCGTCGGCCCCAACAACAGTGTGACGGCTCCCGACGGTAGCTACTGGTATCACGGCCAAAACGAGCGCGGTTATCTCTCTGTGGTGGACAAGAACTCCGGTGAAGTCCGCAACGGCGATTATGCGCTCGCGGTCGAGTGCGATTTCTCGCAACTTTACGAGACCGGCTATCATGCATTGAACCTGATGTTCCCGAAAATTGACACCACTGACTCGTTGCAAGTCGGCTTCTGGATGTATATCCCTTATGATATGCGCCACACGGAGCTGAAGATCGCTTCGTCCAACATCGGTAACGGTCAATTCTTCGAGTTCAACGAAGGCTGGCACTACATCAAGGCGCAACCCAACGCCAACAATCAGTTCTACTATGTCAACATTTCGATTGACGACCGTGCGGCGGATACCGCTCACAACAACTACAATTACGTCACCGAGCCCAACCTCGGCGGCAAATTCACGTTCTACATCGACGACATCACCGTTGACTATTCCACCGCTGTGGAAGACCGTGAGAACCCGGTGTTCGGCAACGTGGAATTGGTCGGTAACGACGTCAACACCGCGTTGAACGGCGCGCTTGTCACCACCGCGAACAACGCTCCGACCTTCGAAGTCAAGGTGGCGGACGACACGGCGCTCGGCAACTCGACCGGCCTGAACGCTTCCTCCGCGGCTGCGTACATCGACGGTAAAGCGGTTGCTTGCACCTTCAAGAACGGCAAAATGACCGTTTCCGGCATGACGCTCAGCGACGGCGTGCATGACATTCGTTTTGAAATCGCCGACAATGCCGGCAACTCGATGTGGGCAGGCGGCAAAATCAACGTTGCTTCCGGCAACGCTTCTTCCACTGTGAAGGTTGTTCCGCACGATGCGGAGCTTGTCCGTCCCTTGATCGGTTCGTTGTATTGGATGGATGTTGTTGCGACCGATATCGAGACCATCGATACCGTCGAGATGACGTTCGACCTCAACAACGACAGCAAATGGGAACTCGAAGGCATGGAAGTCGCGGAAGGTTTTGAAGCGACCTACACCATCCAAGCGGACGACAACATTGCGTACATCACGGTGACTCGCGTTGGCAAGAACACCCAAACCGGCGAAGCTGTTTTGGTGTCGTTCCCTGTCCGTACGTGGGAATCCACCATCACCGAGTACGAGGGTTATGAGAAGCAAACTCCTGCGACTCTCGTGAATCGCGGCGTCATCTGGAAGCATGCGATCGAGCTTGCTCTCCAACGTGGTGTCATCACCTATGTGGATGACTATGCGTCTAAGACGATCGGCACCTTCGGTATGACCGATCTGGTTGTTGACACGGAAGTGTTCTTCACGAACTATGTCCGTGGTTCCGTTGCGGGTGCACAAGATTGGATCAACGAGAAGAAAGCGGCGAAAGTCGGCTGGCACGAGCACACTGTGACGGCTATGGACGACCAAGCTGCGACCTGCACCAAGATCGGCTTCACCGGCCGTACTTACT
>JAZTZV010000036.1:0-3190 GCA_045637645.1 Acutalibacteraceae bacterium
GTGGTGGTAGTGGTCGTGGTAGTGGTAGTCGTCGTTGTGGTGGTAGTAGTTGTAGTGGTAGTAGTGGTAGTGGTGGTCGTAGTGGTAGTCGTGGTGGTGGTAGTCGTCGTGGTGGTGGGCACCTCAGGGGCTTCCATCACCGCCGCCGCCGACAGCGACACGGGATGATCCTCGATACCGATGAAGCTTTGTGCCGCTTTGCGGCCGCCTTCGGCTTCATAGAAATATACGCGCGGGCCGGCATCCTGCGTGGCAGTGAACCAAGCGCTGAACTCATCACCCGAGAAATTCACAAGACGCGCTTCATATACACCCGTCTCCGCGTTGTAGGTCGGCTCGCCTTCCACCTCCGCACCAACGGGATGCAGTTTGATCTCAACGGAACTGCCGTCGACGTTTTTGGAGTTAACATAATAGGTCAGGATCGCGGTTTGACCCTCGTAACGCACTTCATAGCAAATGCTGCCGACGGCCGTCATTGCCTCGGGAGCCGTGCCATCCATCCAGGTCATAAAGCTGTACACATCGCCGGTGCGCTGATCCACATCCCACAACACACCTTGATTTTCCGAGTTGATCGGAGAGGACGTTGTCTGCACGGAAACGCTTTGCCCTTGTGCGTTGGTATCCGTGCCGTCATAAGCAGGGAAGCTGTGCGCACTTGTAAATTTCATGGTGCGCATGTACGCCGCATCCAGTTCGTTGGCGTATTTCCACACCGCCATTTGCACGCCTGTGACCGCTTCTTCTTGCGTCAGACCCGACAGGTCGTTCCACGTGATCACCGAGGAAACCGTGTCGATAAATGCCTGCAGGTTATAGTCATCACCCTGTTGCATGATCGGATATGCCTTAAGCAAAATGGTGCGAAGCATCGCCGCCGATGCGTCATCAAAGAACGGAGATTCCTCCAATTCCAAGCGACGGAAATTGACGCCTACCTGCACCGCGGTATCAAAGTCGCTGCAAAACACTTTGATGAACTCACCGGTGTTCTTGTTGTAAAGTTTGTAGTTGGCGGGGTAAACACCGGTGTATTTTTCTGCACGCTGACCGTATTTGCCGACGGTATGCGGACTGCGGATGTAGTACAGGTCGCCGCGGCGCGTTTCATATTCGTATCCGCCGCCGTCGAGATCGTCGGTCTCGATAAAGCGGAGATTTTTCAGCGTAATCGGAGCGGATGTAGGTTTGATGTAGATCGCACGGATGTTGGCGATGTTGTTTTGGTTGCCCCAACCGCCGAACGCCGTGTTGTAATCGTAAATCGCCTTCATGCTTTTGGCTTCATTGAAGGTGCCTGCAGGGAATTGCGACTCTCCCGCCACCCAGTTGCTGTACAGGTTGATCCAGTGATCGCTGTACGCGCCGTTGGGATCGCGATCCAAAATCGCGATCTCATAAGGGGCGTCGGAGGTCGCGTTGATGTGGATATAGGGGCGCACATCGTATTGCAACGCATAATTAGGCGCAAGCGCAATGTCGCCTGTGATGACCCAGTTGCCGTTTTCGTCAACGGTCACATTCTCTTTGCCTTCGGCGACATACTCTTTCTTCATCATATCGCCGTTGCCGTGCACCACATACGCCGCATCGGCACTCAACGCCACGCGCGTCACCTCGAAGTGACCCACACCCGACGGCTCAAGCATCATGCCGTTCAAGGACAGAATGCCGTCTTCGGGGAACGTGTTGTTCCAAGTGTAGCACCCCTTCATATACAACGACACGTTATAATGACCCGCGGGGATCAAACCGTCAGACGGTGCTTTGTCAAGACCGAACGCGGGATAGAAATCGCCCGTAGCGGTGATCCATTTGTCTGCGCCGTTCAAGGTCGGCGTTTCGTTATCCAAAAACGCGAGTTGGAACGGCACATCCGACGCGATCGACACGTGCAAATACGGATACACATTGCCGTCATACGTGATCGTGGGATTGGGATACAGCGAGATGTGGCTGCCGTCCTCAATCACGATCGAATCACCGCCATCGGCCATTTGCTCGATCAGGTCGATATCCGTCACAAACGATGCGTTCGTAAGCGGAATCAATTCCACCGACAGTAACGTGGTGAGCAACAGCACCACCGTCAATGTCACACTCAAAAACTTCTTCATGGGGGTTGCCTCCTAAGTAGAACTATACAGTATATAGTATACTCTTTTTTTCACTAAAATACAATTGGTGGTATTGAAGAAATCTGCGAAAATCCACCTACGCATTTGGGCAATGTGACAAAATCGTAACCGGTTGACAATTTCGCGTCCAGCCGTTACAATACCATCAGGAAAAGGAGGCGGTTTTCGATGTCGACGCTTGCACACATACGCTTGTTTTTGTTTGATATGGACGGCACCTTGTATCTCGGTGACCGTTTGTTTGAGTTCACTCCCGCTCTGCTGAAAGGCATTCGCGAAAAAGGCGGACGCTATCTGTTCATGACGAACAATTCCTCCAAGAGTGTTGTGGATTATGTTAAGAAACTCGCGCGTCTGGGCATCGCTGCGACCGAAGAGGATTTCATTACCTCCTCGCAAGCGACTGCGTATTATTTAAAACAACATCACGCGGGTAAAACGCTCTACGTGTGCGGCACGCGATCGCTGATTGCCGAGCTGGAAAAAGAGGGGTTCACCGTCACGACCGACCTTGACAACGTGGATGTCATCGTGATGGGGTTTGATACCGAGCTGACGTTCCGAAAACTCGAAGATGTCAGCCGTCTGCTTCTCACGCGCGACGGCATCCCCTACATCGCCACAAACCCCGACGTCGTGTGCCCGACCGAATTCGGCAGTGTGCCCGACTGCGGCAGTGTCGCCGACATGATTTTCAACGCGACAGGTCGTCGCCCGCTCTTTATCGGCAAGCCGAGTCCGCTGATGCCCACCCTCGCGATGGAGATGACGGGTTGCAGCAAAGAAGAAACCGCCGTCATCGGCGACCGCATTTACACCGACGTCAAAAGCGGTCTTAACGCCGGTTGCACCGCTATTCTCGTCATGAGCGGCGAAACCACCGAAGCGATTTTGAACGCCTCCGAAGACAAACCCGATTTGGTGCTGAAAGACGCGAGTGAGATTTTGAAGAGGATATGAAAAAACGGACTGCCGCGGCAGTCCGTTTTTTGATTGCATCGGCAGCGTGTACACCGAAAAGCCTCCCCTTGAGGCAAGGGGAGGTGGCA
>JAZTZV010000037.1:0-14525 GCA_045637645.1 Acutalibacteraceae bacterium
GATTTTGGCGAAGCAAAAAGACGGAAGGGATTTGTCGCGTGAAACGCGACCGCACACATTCGTGTGCGCGGTGCGCAGCCTTCTACGCGCCCTACGGTGATGTCGCAAGACGGTGATGTTACTTGCCCACGCAGAAGCGGCTGAACACTTCCGCAACCACGGTGTCGCTGACGCGTTCGCCCGTCAGCTCCAACACGGCAGAGAGCGCTTCGTCGATGCACACGGCGGCGGCATCTTCGGCGAGTCCCGACGACAGCGCGTCAATGGCGGCGCGGATGCTGTCACGGCAACGTGCCGCGCCGATGCGCTGACGCTCGTTGGCAAGCATCGGTTCGTCGCCCGTCAGACCCGCGATGCCTGTCACTTGCATGACGGCGGAGGTGAGAGCGTCGAGTCCCGCACCGTCCTTGGCGCACAGCGCCACAAGCGGGAATGCGCTTTGTTGCAGCGCGTCGGGAACGAGGTCGCACAAATCGGTTTTGTTGAGGATGATCACGGCGTGCTTGCCGTCAAGCGAAGCGAGAAGTTCTTTGTCGCCCTCGTCAAACGGGCGAGAGCTGTCAAACACAGCAAGCACAAGTGCCGCATCTTCCAACTTTTTGCGCGCTTTTTGCACGCCGATGCGCTCAACGGTGTCGTCGGTGTCGTGCAAGCCCGCCGTGTCGGACAAGCGCAGGCGCACATCGCCGAGAAGTACGGTTTCCTCCACCACGTCGCGAGTCGTGCCCGCGATGTCGGTGACGATGCTTCGCTCGCAACCCGACAGCAAATTCATCAACGTCGATTTGCCGACGTTCGGCGCGCCGACGATGGCGGTGTCAATACCGCTTGTGAGGATGCGTCCCGCGTCGGCGGTGGCGAGAAGCGCGTCGAGTGTTTCGGCGGCGGTTTCAAGCGATGCGATCAGCTCGTCGCTCGGAAGCGGCGGCACATCGTCATCGGGATAATCAATAAACGCGGCGATTTGTGCAGACAAACCGACCAGCACGGTTTTGACCTCGTCGAGTTTGCGATAAAGCGCACCCTCGCGCGCGGTCAACGCGGATTTTGCGGCGATTTTGCCTTCGGCGGCAATGAGATCCATCACCGCTTCCGCGCCCGAAAGATCCATCTTGCCGTTGAGGAACGCGCGGCGCGTAAATTCGCCGCCCGCCGCGGGTTTAGCACCCGCCGCGATCGCCGCGCGAAGCACGCGGCGCAAAATATACGTACCGCCGTGGCAGGAAAACTCCACGGTGTTTTCGCCTGTATAACTGTGCGGCGCGCGAAACACAAGTGCCACACAGTCGTCGATGTCGCCGTCGGCATCAAACACGTGACCGTAAGCGGCTTGATAGCCGTCGAGTGACAACAGCGGTTTGCCGCTTGCGGCACGAAACAACGTGTCGGCAATGGTGATCGCGTCGTCGCCCGACAAGCGAATGACACCGAGTCCCGCAGGACTCAGCGGCGTCGCAATCGCGGCGATGGTCGTGGACATAAGGGTCACCTCAGTTTCAAAGTATAGCAAAGGCTTCCCCTTGAGGGGAAGCTGTCGCCGCAGGCGACTGATGAGGTGTAGCCGCCATAGGCGGCGTTATAAACAGCACAACAAATGCGACGCACACCTCATCCGTCAGTCCTTCGGACTCCCACCTTCCCCTCAAGGGGAAGGCTTATCGTGTATCACTCAATACTCATTGTCGCGCTCGCATTGAGCGATAAATCGGCAACGTTTCCCGCGACAAATTCATAATAGCCTTGCGCGCCGATCATGGCGGCGTTATCGCCGCACAGCGACAGCGGCGGCATATACAGCGCAAAGCCTTCCTCGTCACACGCCGCTTGCATTTGACGGCGAAGTTCGGAGTTTGCCGACACACCGCCCGCGAGCACGATCGTCTTCATGCCGCTTTCCTTGGCGGCGGCGATGGTTTTGTCCACCAAAATATCCGCCACCGTGAATCGAAGCGATGCACAAAGATCCTCGATGTTGACTTCGAGATCGCGTTGCTTGGCGTTGTGCAGCTGGTTGAGCACGGCGGTTTTGAGTCCCGAAAAACTGAAATCAAACGGACTGTCCTCCACCTTCGGGCGAGGGAGTGTGAACGCGTGCGGATCGCCGCCTTCGGCGCGCTTGTCAAGCGCGATACCGCCGGGGTAGGGCATGCCCATGGCTCTGGCAGCTTTGTCGAAACATTCGCCCGCCGCGTCGTCGCGCGTTCTGCCGATGATGCGGAAGTTCGTGTAATCCTCGCACACGACGAGATGCGTGTGACCGCCCGACACCACAAGGCACAAAAACGGCGGTTTCAAATCGGGGTGGGAGGGGTAGTTCGACGCAATGTGTCCGCGCAGATGATGCACGGGAACAAGCGGCTTGTTCGCCGAAAACGCAAGACCTTTGGCGAAGTTGACACCGACAAGCAGTGCACCGATGAGACCGGGGTGAGCAGTCACCGCCACCGCGTCGATGTCGTCAAGTGTCACGTTTGCCGCCGACAGTGCTTCGCGCGTCACACCCGAGATGGCTTCCGCGTGACGGCGCGAAGCGATTTCGGGAACCACGCCTCCGTACAAACGATGCTCGTCCACTTGCGTCGCGACGATGTTCGAGAGAATATGTCGACCGTCCTCAACGACCGCCGCGGCGGTCTCGTCGCAGGACGATTCAATCGCTAAAATTTTCATTCCTCAGCTCTCCTTTTCGAAATAGAGCGAATAAATCGCGGCATCCTCGGTGGGGTGCGAATAAAACTTCGGGCGGATGCCGTCTTTGACAAACCCGTGTCGTTCATACAACTGAATGGCGGGATCGTTTGACACGCGCACTTCAAGCGTGATGCGGTACAATTGTTGCTCTTCGGCAATGCGACGCGCCTCCGTCAGCAACGCGCTTGCGACGCCGTGACGGCGATGTTCCGTTTTGACGGCGATGTTCGTCACACTCATTTCATCGACGACAATGTGCGTGCCGAGATACCCGAGCACGTCTCCGTTTCGCTCGGCGACAAAGAAATGTGCGCAAGGGTTGTCGAGTTCTTCGGCGAGTCCTTGCTCACTCCACGGATCGGCAAAGCATTCGCGCTCAATGTCGGCGAGCGCGGCGATGTGTTCGACGGTCATCGGCACGACGCGAAACGCCGCACCGACCCATTCGAGGATCGCTTTTTGCAGAATGTCGCGCGTGTGGCGGTAATCGGTCAGCGACAACCCGAACGGATCGGGAATCCCCTTTCCGAGAACGATCACTTTGTCGGGATCGACATCAAACAACGACGTTACCGCCACCTTGTGTGACGGCGTCATCACGCCGATCTCGTCCGCCCAAGCAACTTGTTCGGCGGTGATCAACTGCGACTTGTGGAACGACAGGTCAATGCCGATTTCGCGAAGCGCCATCACCGCGTACACCGACGCGGCGGCACCCGTCACAGACAATCCCGCGCTTTGCACCTCGTCGCCCGCGGCTTGATAACGCTCGACAAGTGCCTTCGCCATCGGACTGCGGCAGGTGTTGCCCGTGCAAACGACCAATCGTTTCATGCGATCACATCCTTTTTGTCATAGATATCATCAGTATAGCATAACGGTATTTGAATTTCAACTGTGCATACAAGCTTTTGGGTGCGCATTTTCTTTGTGATTTCTCTTGTATTCGAATCGACAATATGATATACTGATACCATAAATATACTCCAAAACGAAAGGGCGGAACCGTTATGGCATTTTTATCCGATATTGAAATTGCACAACAAGCAAAGACCCTGCCCGTCCGCGACATCGCGGCCAAACTCGGTTTGACCGACGATGATCTCATCCCTTACGGTCATGACAAAGCGAAAGTCCGTTTGTCGGTGCGCGACCGCTTGAACGATCGCGAAAACGGCAAATTGATTTTGGTGACCGCGATTTCCCCGACTCCTGCGGGAGAAGGCAAAACCACCACCACCGTCGGTCTCGGCGATGCGCTTCAAAAACTCGGCAAGAAAGTCGTGTTGGCGCTTCGCGAACCGTCGCTCGGCCCCGTGTTCGGCATCAAAGGCGGCGCGGCGGGCGGCGGCTGGGCGCAGGTCGTTCCGATGGAGGACATCAACCTGCACTTCACGGGTGATATGCACGCCATCGGCGCGGCGAACAACCTGCTTGCCGCGATGCTCGACAACCACATTCACCAAGGCAACGCACTTGACATCGACACCCGCCGCATCACGTGGAAGCGCTGTGTCGACATGAACGACCGTCAACTCCGTCAAGTGACCGACGGTCTGGGCGGCCCCTTGAACGGCGTGCCGCGTGAGGACGGCTTTGACATCACGGTTGCCTCCGAAATTATGGCGGTGTTGTGCCTCGCGTCCGACATTCTTGATTTGAAACAACGTCTGGCGAACATCGTCGTCGGCTACAACCGCGCGGGCGAACCCATCACGGCGGGCATGCTCAAAGCGCAAGGCGCGATGACCGCGCTTTTGAAAGATGCGATCCAACCCAACTTGGTGCAAACGCTCGAGCATACGCCTGCGTTTGTCCACGGCGGCCCGTTCGCGAACATTGCCCACGGTTGCAACAGCGTTGTGGCGACGCAAATGGCGATGAAACTCGGTGATTACGTGGTCACCGAAGCGGGTTTCGGCGCGGATCTCGGCGCGGAAAAATTCTTCAACATCAAATGCCGCAAAGCGGGCTTGTCGCCTGACGCGGCGGTTATTGTTGCGACGGTGCGTGCGCTGAAATTCCACGGCGGTGTGCCGAAAGCCGAGCTCGGAACCGAAAATCTCGATGCCCTCGAAAAAGGCATCCCGAACCTTCTCAAACACATCGAAAACATCGCCGAGCATTTCGGTATCCCGTCGGTCGTGGCAATCAACCGTTTCCCGACCGATACCGAAGCGGAGCTTGCGCTCGTACGCGAAAAGTGCGAAGCACTCGGCGTGAACGTGGCGCTCTCCGAAGTGTGGGGCAAAGGCGGCGACGGCGGCATTGAACTGGCTCAAGAAGTCATCAAGCTGTGCGAGCAACCCTCGAACTTCCGCCTGACCTACGACAACGAGCAATCGCTCGAAGACAAAATCACTGCCGTTGTCAAAAATGTTTACGGCGGCGACAATGTCAATTTCCTGCCTGCGGCGAAGAAAGAGCTCGAGCGTTTGACGGCACTCGGCTACGGCAATCTCCCCGTTTGTATGGCAAAAACGCAATATTCGTTCTCGGACGACCCCGCGCTTTTGTGCCGTCCGAGCGGCTTCACCGTCACCGTGCGTAACGTGAAGCTTGCCGCCGGTGCGGGCTTTGTTGTGGTGCTGACAGGCAACATCATGACGATGCCCGGACTCCCGAAAGTGCCCGCCGCCGAAGCAATCGACGTCGACGAAAACGGTAAGATCACCGGTTTGTTCTGATAGATATTCTGTAAAGGAGGGATCGATATGGACAGCCAACTGCTCCGTGAGCAATATGTCACGCGCGATCTGCCTGCGTATATCCACGCCGATCCCACCCCGTTTTATGAGGCGTTCGAAGAAGGGGAGGACGCGATGGAATCGCTGTTCACCCACGTGTGGGAAACGATGTGTGTGCGCGAACAGGCACCGCTTGCCGACCACCCGTTCTTCCCCGAGATCATGCCGTATGTGCTGGAAGATTCCGAAGAGGGCTTTTGCGCGATCGTTACGTTAACGCTTCCGAAAACGCCTGCCGCGCCGTCGATGAGCGGCGCGATCGTGTTCGGCTCGGCGATGGATCCGCGCGTGTTCGCGGGTGTGCCGATCAAACTCAAAAACGGACAAACGTTGCAACTCGAGGAAGTGCGCGCGTCGGGCAAACGCGAAGCCTTTGCGGTGCTTCATCAAGGCTGTGACAATGGGATCACCCTGTTCGATGCGCCGAATCCGCAAAAACGCGACCAAGACACACCGCTCCATCCCGCGCGCCGCGAAGCGGCAACGGTGGACGCCATTGTGTGCTGGTGTATGGAACACGACTAAACGATACACAATCATCTTTTGCCGATCGCCGAATGTCGCTCGGCAAAAGATTTTTTGTTACACGGAAAGAAGAGAAATTGATGATCAACACCATTTTGATGGATCTCGACGGCACGCTGTTGCCGTTTGAGCAAAACGAGTTTTTAAAGGCGTATTTCGGGCAACTGTGCAAACAGTTGGCACCGAAAGGCTACGCTCCCGACGACATCGTGAAAGCGGTGTGGGCGGGTTCGAAAGCGATGATCGAAAACGACGGCACCGTGCTTAACCGTGATCGCTTTTGGGCGATGTTTGCGCAATGTCTCGGAGAAGAAATCCTTGCCGAGGAACAACAGCTTGACGCGTTTTACCTTGGTGAATTCGACAATGTAAAAACGATCCTGCGCGGCGAAAGCTGTGCCAAAGCACTCGTCGAACTTCTCAAAGAAAAAGGCTACACCGTGGTGCTCGCGACCAATCCGTTGTTCCCCGAACAAGCCCAACGCACGCGTATGTCGTGGGTCGGTTTGAAGCCTGACGACTTCGCACACGTCACGCACTATCGAAACAGTCGGTTTTGCAAACCCAATGTGGCGTATTACGACGAGATCCTGCGCACCATCGGCAAGACGCCTGCGGAATGCTTGATGGTCGGCAACAGCGTGGGGGAAGACTTGATCGCCGAACAACTCGGCATGCAGGTCTATTTTGTGAACACGTATGCAGAAAACCCGAACGGCGAACCGACCGACCGCTTCGCACAAGGCTCGCTTGACGAGTTTATGAAGTTTGCCGAAACCTTACCGAACGTTGAAACGAAAGGATCAAAAGTATGAAAACGATCAGAATCTGTTTGCTCACCCTGTGTGTGGCGTTGATGTGTGTGTTGCCTGTTTCGGCGGAAAGTCAAGTGCTCGCCGCGTTTTCGTTTGACAACGCGGGTGCTGTCGCGGAAGACAACATCGAACTTCTCGGCTACGGCGACAAAGACAAGGGGTATAATTCCACGATGGGCGACGCTGAACTCTACGCGTCCGTCGACGGCGAAACCTACCGCAAACTCGAATGGTCGAAGGACGATTACAGCGGCTTCGGCATGCAACCCGTCATGACGGGCGGCAACAAACACCCGTGGGGAGAGGGCGCCTATCTCGAGGTGCAAGTGTCCACGCGCGGTTGTCAAAATATCGCGTTTTCGGCAAAACTCGGCGCCACCAACAAAGGCCCGCGCGACTATCAATTGCAATACAGCACCGACGGTGCGAATTTCGAAAATATCGGCGAGGTGTATTCGCTTCCCAACAATAAATCGCTGGAGAAAGCGTTTGACAACGTGATGCTGCCTGCCGCCGCCAACAACCAAAAAATCGTCTATATCCGCATGGCGGTCGTCGGCGACACACTCGTCAACGGCACAAGCGGACTGGTCGGCACGACGAGCGGCGAAACGGCGATCAACGACATTGTGATCACCGCCGAAGGCGCGGGGCTTCTCGATCGCGGCAACCTCTCAATCACGGAATGGGCGATCATCGGCGGCGTCGCGGTACTTGTGACGGCGACCGTGATCGTGATGATCGTCGTGTTCCGCAAAAAGAAAACCGCCCAATAAAAATCATACCGTGGGAGTGAGGACTGTTCAAAATACAAATTTGATGATTCCTGCGATCAAAAGGCATACCCCCGCCGTTCTACGATTCATAGGGTGACAAAATCCGTAAAGAATGCTAGGATTTGTTCCGAGGTGATAGGCATGGATATTCAACAATGCGGTGCGTTTATTACACGCTTGCGAAAAGAACACGGACTCACTCAAAAGCAACTTGCTGAACAGCTCGGTGTGACAGATAAGGCAATTTCGCGCTGGGAAACGAGCAAGGGATTACCGGACGCCTCCTCGCTGTTGGCGTTGAGTGAGTTGTTTTCCGTGACGGTTAACGAATTGTTACTTGGTCGTCGTGCGGAAACGCCGCAGATGATTGAAGCGGCGGAGGAGAACGTGATCGAAGCGTTGCGCGTTCGTGATCGCGAAGCCCAAAAAAGCAAGCATCGCGGATTGGCGCTTATCTTGATTGCGGTATTCGTGGCGGCTTCACTCATAGGTGTTTTAGCGTTTGATATTCTTTGCGGCAATGGCGTGACACCGACGACAATATATGACACCTATCGCGCCAAAATCGTCGCACACCAAATCGCAAGCGGTGACTATGAGCAAGCGTCACATGCGATTGGATTTATCAACAAAGATCGTGCGGTGGAAGAGCCGCAATGGGTAGCGCGCATGGAGTCGTTGGAACAAACGTTAGAGATCCGCGCTTTTTGGGTCGATACATTAATAAAGGATGATTACTTTATCAGCGGTGATGCGCTGCTCTTGGTGGCGGATCGGGTTACGATGAAGTTGTATTTGCTTGAGGTGAATGTTGCTCACCAAGACGGCATCGTATTCGGTGGAGTGACTTGCCGCGCGGGAGATGATGAGCGCGGAAAAGAACTGGAAGAGATCATACGTAAAGCCCTGAGCACATGGAATGCAGGGTAAACAAAACCGAATCTTTGCTGCAAGTGTGTTGTGATTTATCAAAAAATCCCCCGCAAACCGAGTGGTTTGCGGGGGATTTCTGCTTACACGAACAAGAGTTTACGGTTCGACGGCAACATCGTCAAAAGCGGTTGCATCGTCCTCAAGCACCGGCACTTTGTTGCGGCAGGCGAAGAGGAGGAACGGTGCGGTAACAGAGACAAAAATGCTCAACAGTAAGAACAGCACCGCTTGGTTGGGGTAGCACAGCTTGTAGATGCGATAATAGCAAATGTATGTAACAACGGCATAGGGGATATACGCAAGCAAGCTTATAAAATACAATCCGAGCCTGAGAAACGAAACCAGCAATTGCGTTTCCTCATCGATCGGGAAGAATGTGAACATGTTTAAAAAGATCGATACAATCGGGAAGATAAGGTAGACAATCATCAAAACGAGGGCCCATTTTGCATAATTGCTTTTTTCGCCCGTTTTACGTTCATGAGCATCGTCGGCAGATTTGCCGATCAGCCAAGTCGAGGCATACGGAACCCAAGCGAGCCAAGGCTTTTTGTTGCCGAGATCTCTCGCGATGTTAAAAAGTGCGAGAGAAGATAAAATATATGACACAACACTATAAGCAAGCAAAGCCAAAAGGAAAAGCATATAGAGGATGAGAAGAGTTATCAAAATAAAAAACATCGATCCCATAACACAACCTCCTATGTATTGATTTGTATAGGATTCTCTTGCTAAATTAATATGTCAATAGACACCCCCCGTGCCTTCGCCGATCGGCAAAAGCACGGGGTTAACAACAAATTAGGCTTCGACGACGTATTCTGCAAAGTTGTCTTCAAACGCCGGCACCTTGTTGCGGCAGGCGAAGAGGAGGAACGGCGCGGTAACCGACACAAAAATGCTCAACAGCAAGAACAGCACCGCCTGGTTGGGATAGCACAGCTTGTAGATGCGATAATAGCAAACGTATGTAACAACGGCATAGGGAATAGCAATAACCAAGTTCACAATCGACACGACGAGCTGGAGGAGAGCCACCAAGAGGAGCAGTTCTTCGTCGAGCGGGAAAGCGGAGAATACGCTGAGGACGATCGACACAAGTGCGACAGCGAGGGTACTGCCCATCATAATCATCAGCCACTTGGTGCAGTTGCCTTTGACAGCGGTGTTGCGCTCATGCGCTTCGTCGGATGCTCGACCGAGCACCCAGACCGAGGTGAACGGGATCCATGCAAGCCACGCGTTGCGGATGCCGAGATTTTTCGCAACGCCGGAGAGACCGATCGCCATGAAAATATACTCCACCACATAGATCGCCAGCATAACCAGCAAGAAAATGAGATAGATACCGATGAAAGCGGCTAACACCGTAAACATCGTAGACGTATCAGTTGTTGCCATAACACATACCTCCTAGTATTTGGTTTGTATATCGTATACAACGGAATCAATTTAAATGTCAATCGACAAAAATCGAGATTTCGCCGTTTCGGTGAAATACACGCTTGATCACGCATCGGCGCATTCTTCAAAAATGGTATCGTCATCTTCAAGCGGCGGCACTTTGTTGCGGCACAAAAAGAGAAAAACAGGCAGAGCATAAGAAACAAAGATGCTGAGGATCAAGAACAGCACCGCTTGGTTGGGATAGCACAATTCAAAAACGCGGTAATAGCACAAATAGGCCATCAAGCAATAGAAAATGTCCGCCAGTGAGAGCAGTAGAGTGAGAAGAAGAAATACAAGAAGCATGATCAGCACGAGATCTATACGGGGCGTGAATATCATCAGCGCATACATAGGAATAGCGGAACCCAAGGTCAGCACATAAACTCCAAGAAAAACACCCAACGAAATCAGGAGCCATTTGGTGTAGCGACCTTTGACGCCCGTCTTACGCTCCACGGCGTGTTCGGTAATGGTGCCAAGCAACCAATCGGATGCGAACGGGATCCACGCCAGCCACGGCCGTTTGAGATTGAGCCCTTTTGCCACGCCCGACAGACCGATCGCTTCCAAAACGTATGTCGCCGCCGCCAGGATCAGCACGAAAAGTATAAGCACGATGTATACAGCCGCAAACGCAAGCAGAAATGCCAAAATGAACGAAGGCATTGCGGATGCATCGGGAACGGTTGTTGTCATAACACATACCTCCTTATAATTTGGTATATATAGTATACACCTGAATAGTTTCAAATGTCAATGGACAATCCCCGCGCCTTCGCCGTTTGGCGAAAGCGCGGGGTTGTTTTACTGACTTTTGGGAAACAACTGACAAATGCCGGTTTGCTTTAAATAGGCAATGTACCGTTCGATCTCTTCGCGCGTTGTGTTGGCGTACCACGCCAAGCAATCGATACAGAAGTATTCGGTTGCCGCGCGGGAGATCATTTTTTTATGGATGCGGATGTCGTCGAGCTTCAGTTCGGCGCCGCACCGTTTACAGCGGTATTCTCCGCTCATAACTCCACAAGCGATGCGCGAATCATTTTACAGCCGTGCGCGGGGAGGACGACTTCGTATTTGTCGGTGAACACGCCGAGGTCTTTGTCTTCCCAGATATCATACAGGCGCAAACCGTAACCTGCGCGAGTCGGCAGACCCATGTCATAGAATTGGATATGACCGCCGCAGTCGCCGTCATAGAAGTTGAAGAAGCCGATCGCGTAATCGCCGTTTTCCAGCGGCTTCCACATGTGCACGACCGTCTCGGGTTCGTTGTCCCATTCCTTGCGGCAATAAGGCGTGCGCACTTCGACGTCTTGGTTGATGGCAAGGATGTCCTTGTTCATCAGGATCTTCTTGGTTTCCTCGGTCATGTCGCGAATGTCGCAACCGATCATGAGCGGCGAGTTCATCATCGCCCACAGCGAGAAGTGCGTGCGATATTCCTCGTCGGTGCAACCGCCTTTGGCGATCCAGCTGTTGTGGCTTTTGCCGTACATGCCGACAATGAGCATGTCCATGTCGTTGAAGCAGTACGGGCCGCTGAATTTCTCCTCGTGCATTTGCGACATGGCGAGTTCCTTGACGGATTGCCAGCTGTCGACGATGTCGCCCGTCGAGCGGTACATGTGCGCACCCGAGTTGCGGATCCACTCGGTCGTGTTGTCGTGACCCCAGTTGCACGCCGAGGACAAAATGTCTCTGCCGCAATTGCGAAGCGCCATCGACATGCGACGATAGAGCGTCGGGCCGTCGATGTAACGCGGTTTGTTGCAGTAGTCGTATTTCAGGTAATCGATGCCCCACTCGGCGAATGTCTTGGCGTCGATGAATTCATAATCGAGGCTGCCGGGGAAGCCGGCGCACGTGTGCGTGCCCGCGCAGGAATACATACCGAATTTGAGGCCCTTCGAGTGAACATAATCCGCGACTGCTTTCATGCCGTTCGGGAATTTTTCAGGGTCGGCAACCATGCGACCGCTTTCGTCGCGTTTGCGCAAGCTCCAGCAATCGTCGATGACGATATATTCGTAGCCTGCGTCTTTCAGACCCGACTCGACCATCGCGTCGGCGGTCTCTTTGATTAACTCTTCATTGATGTCGTGGCTGAACGTGTTCCACGAGTTCCAACCAAGAGGAGGGGTTGCTGCCAGTGCCATAAAAGATCACTGCCTTTCTGATGTTTTTATAGTTTCACAATAGAGGCGCGAAGCATTTTGCAAGCGTGCCCCTTAAGTACCACATGATAACGGTCGGTGAACACGCCGAGATCTTTGTGTTCCCACAGGTCATACAAACGAAGACCGTAACCGTGCGTCGGCAGACCCATGTCCGTGAATTGGATGCGTCCGCCGCAATCGTCGTCGTAGAAATTGAAAAAGCCCATCGCGTAATCGCCGTTTTCGAGCGGCTTGAACATCAGCATCACCGTTTCGGGAACTTCCTCCCATTCCTTGCACCAATGCGGTGCGCGCACCTCGGTGTCTTGGTTGATGGCGAGAATGTCTTTGTTCATTAGGATCGCTTTGGTTTCGTCGCTCATGTTGCGAATGTCGCAACCGATCATCAGCGGCGAGTTCATCATCGCCCACAGCGAGAAGTGCGTGCGGTATTCCTCGTCGGTGCAACCGCCGTTGATGGCGATGGTGCTGTTGTGGCTGTTGCCGTGCATACCGACGACCAGCATGTCGAGGTCGTTGTGGCAGTAAGGGCCGCTGAATTTTTCTTCACTCATCTGCGAAGCGGCAATCTCTTTGATGGATTGCCAGCTGTCTTGGATGTCGCTTCCCGAGCGATACATGTGTGCGCCCGAACTGCGGATCCATTCGGTGGTGTTGTCGTGACCCCAGTTGCACGCTGAGAACAAAATGTCTCTGCCGCAACTGCGAAGTGCCATCGCCATGCGGCGGTAGAGCGTCGGGCCGTCGGCACTGCGCGGCTTGTTGCAGTAATCGTATTTCAGGTAATCAACGCCCCATTCGGCGAAGGTTTCGGCGTCGATGTATTCATAATCGTAGCTGCCGGGGAAACCTGCACACGTGTGTGTGCCCGCGCAGGAGTAAATGCCGAATTTGAGTCCTTTGGAGTGGACATAATCGGCGACGGCTTTGATGCCGTTGGGAAACTTCTCGGGATCGGGCACCATGCGTCCGTGTTCGTCGCGTTCGCGCAAGCTCCAACAATCGTCAATGACAATGTATTCATAGCCGGCATCTTTGAGCCCCGTCGAGATCATGGCGTCGGCAGATTCTTTGATCAAATCCTCGTTGATTGCGTGGCTGAAGGTGTTCCATGTGTTCCAACCGAGCGGGGGTTTTGCGGCAAGTGCCATAAACCGTTCACAACCTTTCTGAATTGCGCATTTCGTATTATATATTGTAATAAAGAAACAAGGAGAATGTCAAGATGAAATTCAAGAGAATTTGACATTTTGCGCTCCGCACGCTATACTGTCTCTCACATATAATAGGTTATATACATAAAGAAGGTGATCGGGATGAAAAGGTCGGTCAATGCCGCGCTCCTCGGACGACTGGCATTGCTTGGGGCGGCGCTGATTTGGGGCGGCTCGTTTGTGTTTATGAAATCGTTGACGGGTGTGATGACGACGCAGTATTTGCTCGCCATCCGTTTTACGATCGCGACGTTGTTGATGGCGGCGGTGCTGGTGCCGCGGTTTAAGAAACTGAATTGGTCGCATGTGTGGCGCGGGTTGCTGGTCGGTGTGTTGCTGTTTGGTGCATACAGCTTCCAAACCTACGGACTGGTCTACACCACGCCGGGCAAGAATGCGTTTTTGACCGAGGTCTATTGCGTCTTGGTGCCGTTTTTGTATTGGGCGATCGATAAACAGCGTCCCGATCGGTATAATTTGTTGGCGGCGTTGCTGTCGATCGTCGGTATGGGACTGGTTTCGCTTGACAGTCAATTAACGCTCGGGCTCGGAGAAGGACTGACCATCGTGGGCGGTATCTTCTTTTCGCTCCATATGGTGGCGATCGCCAAACTCGGTCGCGGACACGATGTGCTTCTGATCACGATGTTGCAATTTGCGGGCGTCTCGGCTTGCTCGTGGGTCGGCGCACTTGTGTTTGAGCAACCGCCTCAGCCGGAGGTTCTGCTCTCGTTCGGGGCGATCGGCGGTATGGTGTATCTGGTTTTGGCGGCAACCTGTTTGTCGATGACGTTTCAAACGTTTGGACAACAACACACGCCTCCTGCTGCCGCGGCGATCCTTCTGTCGCTGGAAGCGGTGTTCGGCGCGCTGATCTCGATTGTGTGCGGCGAACGTCCGACGTGGACGGTATTGTGCGGCTTTGCGGTGATTTTCGCGGCAGTTGTTGTGTCCGAAACCAAACTTTCTTTTTTGCCGCACCGATCGAAACCGCTCTGAAACACCACATCTTGTGCCTCTTAAAACCACCATTCCACAACTCGAAAATTTTTTCAAAAAAGTTTAAAAAAGGTGTTGACATTTGGGAGAGTGCGTGGTATTATATCAAAGCTGTCTCGCGGGAGACCGCGAAAACAGCAAGCAGACCTTTGAAAATTAAACAATACAGCAAAGAAACGAAACAAACCAACCCGTT
>JAZTZV010000038.1:0-15704 GCA_045637645.1 Acutalibacteraceae bacterium
CAAGGTGACCACCACAACCACCACGGTTGCGGGCGAGAGCACCACGACCACCACGACGACCACCACCACGACCACTACCACGACGGCGGCTCCCGGCGTGAAGAACGGCGTTGTGAAAGATGCCGACGGTGAGATCCGTTACTACGTCAACGGTGTCGCGACCTACGCGGGTGTCGTGCAAGATGCGGAGGGCAACCTCTATTACATCAACTCTTCGAAGAAGGCTGTTAAGAACACCGGTTACAACATCGGTGCTGCGAAGACCAACGGCTTGATTGCGGCGGGTAGATATCAATTCGATGCCGAAGGCAAGATGATTCTGAACTGATTTTTCAGTTTACGCCACACTCCCCAAAGGGAGTGTGGTAACCGCACATAAATCGATGCCTCCACGGGGCGTGCGGTGGGCAACATACCGCTTGGTATGGCGAAATCGAGGATGTATCAAAAAGGACGAGCGTTATGAAACTTGTGTTTTTATCCAATTACTACAACCATCACCAAAAGGCGTTGTGTGCACAACTTCATGAATCCTGCTCGTCTTTTTGGTTTGTGGAAACGTCGCAAATGCGTGAGGAACGTCGTGCGCTCGGCTACGGCGAGCAACACATTCCTTCGTATGTGATCCAATATTCGGACGAAACAAAAGCTGCGATCGATCAGGCGATTCGCGATGCCGATGCCGTGCTGTGGGGCGGTGCTCCGTCTGCATTGGTGCAAGAGCGTATTCGCAGCGGAAAATTGGTGTTGCGATGCTCGGAGCGTCTGTTCAAGAAAAAAGAATCGTTTTTGCGCTTCTTGCCGCGTTATATCAAGTGGCAGTTGGAGTTCCCGCGCGGAAAAGCGGGGTATCTTCTTGCCGCCGGCGCTTATGCGGCGGCGGATTACGCGCGCTTTGGATCTTATCGCAACCATGCGTATAAATGGGGCTATTTCCCTGCAACACATATGTATGATACACAAGAACTCATGGCGAAAAAGCAACGCACGCGGTTGCTGTGGTGCGGACGGTTCCTTGACTGGAAGCATCCTGATGACGCGGTTCGTGTTGCCAAACGTCTCATGGACAACGGCTACGATTTTACGCTCGATTTCATCGGCACAGGTGAGATGAACGAGACGTTGCAATCCATGGTCGCGGACTACGGCTTGCAAGAGCGTGTGCATTTCCTCGGAAGCATGAAACCCGATCAAGTGCGCGAGCATATGGAGCAAGCGGGGATCTATTTGTTCACCTCCGACCGACAGGAAGGTTGGGGAGCGGTTTTGAATGAGGCGATGAACGCAGGTTGTGCGGTCGTGGCAAGTACAGCGGCCGGTTCGACTCCGTTCATGATCCATCCCGATCAAAACGGTAAGGTCTACACCGCCTGCGATACCGATGTGTTGTATGCGGCGGTGAAAGACTTGCTCGACGACGCAGACAAACAGGCGTGTCTCGGAAAAGCGGCGTATGATACGATCGTTTCCGAATGGAATGCGACAATCGCCGCAAAGCGATTGCTGGAGTTGATCTCGCGCCTACAAAGCGGCGAGGAGTGTGACGGCTTGTTCCTTGACGGCCCTTGCAGTCGAGCTGAAATCGTTCGTGATGGATATGGTTATAAAAAAGGTGGGTGAATGACATGAAAACGGTGAACGTACTGACGTATTGTGTGCCGAGCAGTTACGGGTCTGTGTTGCAAGCACTCGGATTGAAAAAAACGTTAAAAACGCTCGGATTTGACAGCCGCGTGTTGGAAACGGAAGTATTTCCCGAAAATCGTCCCCGTATGAAATGGTCCGGTTCGTTCACACCGAAAAAAGGCATTCACTCGTTGGTAAAGCTCATAAACAGACGTCATATTCTCAAAAAACATGCCAATTCCGCGGCGTTCATCAAGACTTACATGGATGTTATGTATTGCCGCGATATCACCCGACAGCATGTTTCTGAGGGCGATATATTTTTAGCAGGCAGCGATCAGATTTGGAATCCCCAAAAGATGTACGCACCGTTTTTCTTGGACTTTGCGCCCGCAACGGCGAAAAAACTGTCCTATGCCGCGAGCATGGGAACTTTAAACATTCCCGAAAATCGCGTGGAGCGATTCGGCGAATTGCTGTCGAATTTTGATGCCATTTCCGTGCGTGAAGCCGAAATGACGGATGTGCTGAAGCCTTTTGTTGACAAACCGATCGAGGTGCATATCGATCCGACCTTCTTGGTGGAGGCGGAGGAATGGCGCTCGCTCGCGCGTCCGTATCCGATACAAGAACCGTATGTGTTGGTGTATGCGCTGTATTGGTCGTCCTCGTTCAACGAGACGCTCAAACAATTGCACCGCGAGACGGGATTGAAAATCGTGGTCATTTCGGATATTCCGAAACGAATTTATGCAAATCAGTGGGTGCTCGACGCGGATCCTGCACAATTCTTGTGGTTGATCGATCATGCGCAAATGGTGGTGTCGTCGTCTTTCCACGGCGTCGCGTTTTCGCTGATCATGAACAAACCGCTGTGTGCGCTTGTCAATCCGTCTTCGCCGTCGCGCATCGAAAATGTTTTACGTACGTTGCAATACCGCAACATCCCGCTTGCCGAACTCGCAAACGACATGCAAGTGGAGTATACCGTTGTTAACCAACGAATCCGCGAGGAAAGACAACGCTCAATGGCCTATTTGGCGGAGGTGTTAAACGGATGAATATTACCGCTCTTGACAAGTGTTCCAACTGTGCGGCGTGCGTCAATGTGTGCGCGCGACGTGCCATCACGGTCGAAGAAGAGGGAACGTTTTATTCGTTGCACGTGAACGAATCGTTATGTAACGATTGCGGCGCGTGTGTCAAGGTGTGCCCTGTGGCGGATGTGCCGCGCGCGTATGACGTGCGACAGGCGTGGTGGGGTAAGCACGCGGACGATCGCGTTGTGGAGCAAAGTTCCTCGGGCGGCGCTTTCACGGCAATGGCGGACTATGTGTTGCGCCAAAACGGTGTGGTGTTCGGCGCGTGCTTTGACGATGATTATCAAAACGTGGTGATTAAAAGCACCGAGGAGGTGCCGCTTGCGGCGCTTCGAAAAAGCAAATATGTCGAAAGCTTGGTCGGCGAATCGTTCCAAGAAGCCAAGCAATACTTGCGAGAAGGTCGCATGGTGCTGTTTTGCGGCACACCGTGCCAAATTGCCGGCTTAAGGCGTTTTCTCGGCAAGGATTACGAGAATTTATATACCTGTGATTTTTCCTGCGGCGGTACATCCTCTCACGGCATGTATCGAGTGCATTTGGCGGAATTGAGCCGCCGCTATCGAAGCGATATCGCGCATGTGGATTTCCGACCGAAGACATACGGTTGGAATGTTCATGCGTTGCGTGTGGATTTCCAAAACGGCAAAACCTACAAGATGCCGGCGCATTTGGATCCGTATTGTTTCGGCTTTGTCGGAAAACATCTGAATACGCGTGAATATTGTTATGAGTGCCGCTTCGAGGAGCATCACGAATCGGATGTCATCTTGGCGGATTTTTGGAAATACCCCACCTTGATCGGCAAGCCGCATGACAACACCGGCATATCGCTTTTGTTGACCAATTCCGAAAAAGGCGATCGGTTGCTCGAAGCAATTCGATCCGATATGGTTCTTGAGCCGTTAAAAACAGAAGACGGTAGCTATAACATTCGACAACGCACGTATTCCGAGGATTTCATGAACAAACGTCGTCAATATCTGGATGCGTTTGAAAAAAGCGGATTGCGTGAGGCGAATAAAGCGATGGGTTATACGCCGAGTGTTGCCAAAACCTTGGCAACCAAACTGAGACATCGATTGAAAGGACTGAAAAAACGCGGATGAACAAGCAAAAGGTTGGCGGTGTGCTTCTTTCTTATATGAACATCGTGTGCGGCTTCGTGATCAATTTTTTGATCACACCGTTGCTGATCGATTATTTGACAGACGACATGTACAGCCTTTACAAAGTCATCCATTCGTTTGCAGGCCCGCTGGTCATTTTGAACTTGGGCGTGTCGACGATCGTTGCGAGAAGTATTGCACGGTATCACGCGACTCCGGACGGCGATAAGCGGGAAAAACAAAACACGTTGTTCATGGCGATCCTTGTGTCGACTGCCATGGCGCTTTTGGTTGTCGGTGTGGCGTACGTGCTGAAATTCCAAATCCCCGTGATTTACGGCGCGAACTATACGGCTGAGCAAATTCGCGTTGCCGAACAAATCTTTATGATTTTTGCGTGTTCGACGGCGGTGCATATTTTGACGGATCCGTTTCAAGGATGTGCCAGCGGCAACGAAAAATTCGTGTTCCATTACGGCGTACGTTTGTTGCAATACGTGGTGCGCTTCGGACTCATTTTTGTGTTTGTCAAGCTCGGCATGGATGTGGTTGCGATTTCGTCGGTGGAGTTGATCAACAATCTGCTGGTGTTGGTCGTGGCGGTGGTGTACGCTTTCGTTGTGCTAAAAGAAGTCCCCAAGTTCCACTACCTTGATAAAAAAGAACTTTTCGGTATCGTCACGTTTTCGTTTTCGATTTTGTTGCAGGCGATCATCAATCAAGTCAACAACAATGTGGATTTGATGATTTTGGGAAACAAAGAAGCCGACAAAGCGGTGATCACCATGTATTCCTCGGCACTCACGATTTATACGGTGTACAATTCGCTGATCACCGTGTTCTCGAGCATTTGTTTCCCCTCCGCAGCGAGAATGGTGACCAAAAATTGTTCCAAAAAACAATTGACCGATTTCGTCATCGCGCCGGGGCGCATTCAAGCGGTGATCGCGGTCGGTGTGGTGATCGCGTTTGCGTTGCTCGGGAACAATTTCATCACCGTTTGGATCGGTTCCGAGTACAGCGATGCGTACTACATTGTGCTGATGCTGTTGATTCCGGTGTCGATCCCGCTTGTGCAAAATGTGTGTTTGGCCATTCTGGATGCACAGCTTAAACGCCTGTTCCGTTCGATCGTGCTGGTGATCATGGCGGTACTCAATGTTGTGTTTTCCATCGTGATGTATCCTGTGATCGGTGTGTGGGGCGTTGCTCTGGGAACGACGTTGTCGTTGTGCATCGGTCATATTTTGATTATGAATATTTACTATAAAAAGGTGATCGGCTTGGAAGTGGGACGTATGTTCCGTGAGATCTTCCGAGGAACCTTACCGGTCGGTTTGGTGACCGGTGTGCTGTGTTTGCCGATGGCATTTTTCTTCAACGAAAGCTGGATCGCATTTTTGATAAAGAGTGTGATTTTCGTGGGCATCTACGGCGCGCTGTTGTGGAAGTTCGGCTTGACGGCCGCCGACAAGAATGCGCTGATGCGGGTTGCCAAAAAATGATGACCGCGTATCGGTTATAAAGGAGAGCGGCTGTATGTCGTTGTATCAAAACATCGCAAGCGGCGAAGCCGCCGTGGCGGTCATCGGTCTTGGCTATGTCGGGTTACCGATCGCGGCCGCGTTTTCGAAAACCGTCAAGGTGATCGGCTACGATCGTGACGAGCATAAAATCGCGTTGTATAAGCAAGGGATCGATCCGACCTGTGAGGTGGGCGATGAGGCACTTCGTGCGTCGACCATCGAATTCACAGCGGACGAAACCGCGCTTCGCCGCGCGAAATTTCATATTGTGGCGGTGCCGACTCCTGTTAAAGAGGATCACACACCCGATTTGGAGCCGCTTGAGCAAGCGTGCGCCGCGGTCGGACGTCAACTGACAAAAGGGAGCTTTGTGGTGCTGGAATCCACCGTTTACCCCGGTGTGACACAAGAGATTTGCGCGCCGATTCTGGAACGCGAATCCAACTTGGTGTGCGGCGTGGATTTTCAAATCGGCTATTCTCCCGAACGCATCAACCCGGGTGATCGCGAGCATCGTTTTGAGACGATCACCAAGATCGTGTCTGCGGCAAACGACGAGGCGCTTGAGGAGATCGCGAACGTGTATGCGCTCGCGGTGAAGGCGGATATTTACCGCGCGCCGTCTATTGCGGTGGCGGAAGCCGCCAAGGTGATTGAAAACAGCCAACGCGATATCAACATCGCGTTTATGAACGAGCTGTCGATCATCTTTCAAAAAATGAACATCGATACCAAAGCGGTGCTGGAAGCGGCTCGAACCAAATGGAATTTCATGCCGTTTGCGCCCGGACTTGTGGGCGGGCACTGCATCGGTGTTGATCCGTATTATCTCACCTACAAAGCCGAGCAACTCGGCTATCACAGCCAAGTGATCTTGGCGGGGCGCCGCATCAACGACGGCATGGGCAAATATGTCGCCGAGCAAACGCTCAAAACCATGATCGCTTCGGACATCGACGTCAAAAAGGCGCGTGTGGCGGTGCTCGGCGTAACGTTCAAAGAAAATTGCCCCGACACCCGCAACAGCAAAGTGCTCGACATCATCCGCGAATTGCGAGAATACGGCGTCGAGCCGTTGGTTGCCGATCCGCTTGCCGATGCCGAACAGGTCAAAGCGGTTCACGGCGTGACACTGTCGCCGATGGAATCGATTTGCAATGTGGATGTGTTGATCGTCGCGGTGGCTCACGATGCGTTTTCGACGCTTACACCGTCGCAACTCGGTGCCTTTTTCGGCGATCGTCAGCGTGTTCTCGCAGATGTAAAAGGTGTTTGGAATCGGCAGGAGTGCGAAGCACTCGGCTATCGATATTGGAGGCTGTAAGCCATGGGATATGAACAGGTGTCGTTCCCGAAGGACAGCGTGTTCTTGGTCACGGGCGGCGCGGGCTTTATCGGTTCGAATCTTTGCGAAGCGATTTTGAAAATGGGCTACCGTGTGCGTTGTCTGGATAACCTGTCCACAGGAAACGCGGAGCATGTGGAGATGTTTCGATCGCATCCGCGCTATGAATTTATGCACGGTGACGTGTGCGATTTGGAAATGTGCCTTGCTGCGTGCGAGGGCGTGGATTACGTGTTGCATCAAGCGGCGTGGGGAAGCGTTCCGCGCTCGATCGAATTGCCGCTTGTGTACTGTGCAAACAATATCGTCGGCACGGTCAACATGCTGGAAGCCGCCGCGCAGAAGAAGGTCAAAAAATTTGTGTATGCATCCAGCTCATCCGTGTACGGAGATGCCCCGCGCCTTCCAAAAACGGAAGGGCAAGAGGGTGCATTGCTGTCGCCGTATGCCTTGACCAAACAATGCGACGAAGAATGGGCGAAGCAATACACTCGCCATTACGGGCTCGATACATACGGCCTTCGCTATTTCAATGTGTTCGGTCGCCGTCAAAACCCGAACGGTGCCTATGCGGCGGTGATCCCGAAATTTATTGCACAGATCTTGCGGGATGAACGCCCATGTTTGTACGGTGACGGTTGTCAATCGCGCGATTTTACCTATATCGACAACGTGATCGAAGCCAATTTAAAAGCCTGTCTGGCACCGCACGAAACGGCAGGACAGACGTTTAACATCGCGTGCGGCAAACAAACGAGTCTTCGCGATATGCTTGCCATGGTGTGCGACGCACTCGGCAAATCGGTCGAGCCGTTGTTCGCGCCGCCGCGAGCGGGGGATATTGCGCATTCCGCGGCGAATATCACCAAAGCAAAAACCATTCTCGGCTATGATCCGAGCTATGATTTTGAAAAAGGAATCCGAGAAGCCATCGTGTGGTACAGGGAGAATCTCTGAACTGCCGATTGCTTACAGGGAAGTTACCGATATAAAAGGGGACAAAAAACATGAGTCAGTTTCAAGGCAAAACATTGTTGATCACCGGCGGCACAGGCAGTTTCGGCAATGCGGTGCTCAACCGCTTTCTCGACACCGACATCACCGAAATTCGGATTTTCTCGCGCGACGAGAAAAAGCAAGACGACATGCGTCACGAATTTCAATCCAAGATGCCCGAAGCGGCGGAAAAAATCAAGTTTTATATCGGCGACGTGCGCGATCTCGCTTCGGTGAAAAACGCGATGCACGGCGTGGATTACATCTTCCATGCCGCGGCGCTCAAACAAGTGCCGTCTTGCGAATTCTTCCCCATTGAAGCGGTCAAAACCAACGTCATCGGCACCGATAACGTGTTGACCGCCGCCATCGAAGCGGGCGTCAAGAATGTCATCTGCCTGTCGACCGACAAGGCGGCGTATCCTGTCAACGCAATGGGTACCTCTAAAGCGATGATGGAGAAGGTCGTCGTGGCAAAATCTCGCACCGTCAGTCCCGAAAAAACCAAGATTTGTTGCACGCGTTACGGCAACGTGATGTGCTCGCGCGGCTCGGTCATTCCGCTGTGGATCGAGCAGATCAAAGCCGGCAAACCCATCACCATCACCGAGCCTTCGATGACGCGTTTTATCATGTCGCTGGAAGAGGCGGTTGATTTGGTGCTGTTCGCGTTTGAGAATGGCGCGTCGGGCGACATTTTGGTGCAAAAAGCACCTGCTTGCACGATCGAAACACTTGCCAAAGCGGTGACCGAGTTGTTTGACCCCACCACGGAGATCAAGGTCATCGGCATCCGCCACGGCGAAAAAATGTACGAAACTTTGTTGACGAACGAGGAATGCGCAGGCGCGACCGATATGGGCGATTTTTATCGCGTGCCCTGCGACAACCGCGGACTCAACTACGATAAATATTTCAAAGACGGCGACGTCGAGCGCAATCCGCTTACGGAATTCAATTCCAACAACACCGACCTTCTCGACGTGGAAGGTGTCAAAGAAAAACTGCTGTCCCTTGCCTATATCCGCGAGGAACTCGCCGCATGGGAGGCGAAGTAAATGAAAATTCTGGTAACCGGTGCGGCGGGCTTTGTCGGGCGCAATTTGGTCGCGTCGCTGCAAGCCGTAAAAGACGGCAAAGACCGTACGCGCGGCGTAGAGATCGACGAGATCTTCACCTGCGACATCGACACACCTCTTGATGAACTGAAAAGTTATTGCGCCAAGGCAGACTTCGTGTTTCACTTGGCGGGCATCAATCGCCCTCAAGACCCTTCGGAATTTATCCAAGGAAACCGCGATGCGGCGGCGTTGGTGCTCGAGTTTCTGAAAGAACACGGCAATACCTGCCCTGTGATGCTCGCCAGTTCCCTGCAAGCGACCCTCAAAGGTCGCTTCAGCGAAAGTGTCTACGGTGCCTCTAAAAAAGCGGGCGAGGATCTGCTGTTTGCGTATGCAAAGGAAACGGGTGCCAAAGCGCTTGTGTACCGTTTCCCGAATGTGTTCGGCAAATGGTGCCGCCCGAATTATAACTCGGCGGTGGCGACGTTCTGCAACAACATTGCCAATGATTTGCCGATTCAGGTCAACGACCCGATGACCAAACTTGAACTTTTGTACATCGATGATTTGGTCGACGAAATGTTCGAAGCTCTTCGCGGTAACGAAAAGCGTTGTTTGTATGAAGATTTGCGTCCCGTTGTGGATGCCGACGGCGAATTTTGCTACGTTCCTGTGACGCATGACGTTACGCTCGGCGAGATCGTCGAATGGCTTGAATGCTTCAAAGCACAGCCGCAAACCTTGATGATGCCTGCCATCCCGAACGGCTCGTTTGCAAAAAAATTGTATGCGACCTATTTGTCCTATCTTCCGAAAGACAAGGTGTCGTTTGAACTCAAGATGAACGTCGACGACCGCGGTAGCTTCACCGAGCTTCTTCGCACTTCCGACAAAGGTCAGTTCAGCGTCAACATCTCCAAACCCGGTATTACCAAAGGTCAACATTGGCATCACACAAAATGGGAATTTTTCATCGTTGTGTCGGGCAAAGCGCTCATCCAACAACGCCGTATTGGCACCGACGAGGTGTGGGAGTTTGAGGTATCGGGCGACAAGATCGAAGCGGTGCATATGCTTCCCGGTTACACCCACAACATCATCAACCTGTCCGATACGCACGATCTCGTCACGGTGATGTGGGCGAATGAAGCATTTGACCCGAACCACCCCGATACTTTTTTTGAGAAGGTGTAAGATTATGAGTATTCGTACAGATTATTCTAACGTGTCGTTTCAAAACAACGGCAAATTGAAATTGCTCATCATTGTCGGCACACGCCCCGAGATCATTCGTCTTGCCGCGGTTATTACGAAGTGCCGTCGCTATTTCGATTGTGTGCTGGCGCACACGGGTCAAAACTATGACTACAACCTGAACGGTGTCTTCTTTAAAGACCTCGGTCTTGATGCCCCCGAAGTGTATATGGACGCGGTGGGTGACGACCTCGGCGAAACCGTCGGCAACATCATCAACGCGTCTTACAAGCTGATGAACGCCGTCAAACCCGACGCGCTTCTTATTCTCGGCGACACCAACTCGTGCCTCTCGGCGATCGCGGCGAAACGTTTGCACATCCCGATTTTCCACATGGAAGCGGGCAACCGTTGCAAGGACGAGTGCTTGCCCGAAGAAACCAACCGCCGCATCGTCGACATCATCTCCGATGTCAACCTTGCCTATTCCGAGCATGCCCGCCGCTATCTTGCCGATTGCGGTCTTCCTAAAGAGCGCACCTATGTGACGGGTTCGCCGATGGCGGAGGTGCTTCATCAAAATCTCGACAACATCAAAGCGTCGGACATCCTTTCGCGCCTCGGACTTGAGAAAAAGAAGTATATTCTCCTGTCGGCGCATCGCGAGGAAAACATCGACACCGAGAAAAACTTCCTATCGTTGTTCACCGCGATCAATAAAATTGCTGAAAAATATGATATGCCGATTTTGTATTCTTGCCATCCGCGCAGTAAAAAGCGTCTGGAGGACAGTGGCTTTGAACTGGATCCTCGTGTGATTCGTCACGAACCGCTTGGCTTCCACGATTATAACCACCTGCAAATGAACGCTTATGCGGTCATCTCCGACAGCGGCACGCTTCCCGAGGAAAGCAGTTTCTTCACCTCGGTCGGCAATCCGTTCCCCGCGGTGTGTATCCGCACCTCCACCGAACGCCCCGAAGCACTTGATAAAGCGTGCTTTGTGCTCGCGGGCATCGATGAAAAATCGTTGCTCCAAGCGGTGGAAACCGCCATCGCCATGAATGACAACGGCGATTTCGGTATCCCTGTGCCCGATTACACGGAAGAACTTGTCTCCACCAAAGTGGTCAAGATCATCCAAAGCTACACAGGCATCGTCGACAAAATGGTTTGGCGCAAATATTGATGAATAGAAAAACTCCCGATGGAATTCACCGTCGGGAGTTTTTGCATATTTTGTGTTGTTTGAGCCATACTGCTTTTAAAACGATTCTAAAAGTGCGTCGATATTTTCATCGGAATATTCGATCTCCGAAGAATACTGCCTTGAAAGCTCTGCCAATGCATCGAGTGTATTGCCGTTTGCGGCACACAGCAGGCGTAACACTTTGACGCTGTGGGCGGCGAAGGCGACGCGTTCGGACAAACGTCCGTCGTCGAGTGCATCGGGGATGTGACGATATAAAAAATATACGAGCAGTCGTTCAAATGCGGTCGTGAGTGCGGCGGGCGGTTCGATATCGGGAATTAAGGGGAGCGACGCGAGCCTGTCGCTCCAATCATGTTCGAGTCTCTCGAGCGGCTCAAAAAAGGCATATAATTCGTCGCCGCTGAGCGCTTTCCTTTTCGCAAAATCGAGAAGTGCTTGTTCACGTTCGAGAATGGTTTTCGATTGATCGCGCGCGATGGCGAACAACGCATCTCGTGCATCGAGCAACGCGCGCTCATCGTCAAAGAGTTCGTCCGCAAAACCGTCGTCGTCCATCTCAATGAGTTCATCCGATGTCGCGGTCAGAAGGATACGTGCCGCTTCTTCACAGCACAATCCGAGTCCAATTTCCGTGCGATCGGAAAAATGATTTCGAAATCGCGGGTGATCGGTGCAGATTTGACACAGCGCGTTTTCACCGAGTTGAGCGATGATGTCGCACAGTCCGCGTTCGTTCAAAAACGGACAACGCTCATCGGCGGTCAGCACAAACGAACAAACGCCGTCCGTTTCGCGAATACCGTTGTCGAGGCGCGTGCGAAGTGCACCGTCTACCGTTTTGTAATAGGCCGCGGTATCCTCGTCAATGTCGATTTCCCAGCCGATACAGCAGTTATGCCGACAGCGGTCGGCAATACAGCGAAATGCGGGATAATACGCGGGCGCAAACTGTTTCATGTCATTCACCTCACAGCGACATTATACGCCGTTTTGAGATAAAATACAAGGGGGAATCGCCGTGTGCACTGCACTCACATTGACCACATCGGACACCTATTTCGGGCGTAATCTTGATTTGGAATATACACTCGGGGAAGAACTGGTCGTGATGCCGCGGCACTTTATGTTTCCGTTTCGACATTTGCCGATCCCAAAAGAACAATACGCCATGCTCGGCACAGCCTATGTGCCCGATGGTTTACCGCTCTTTTATGATGCTGTCAACGAGCATGGCCTTGCCGTGGCAGGACTCAATTTTCCGCAATATGCACAGTACGGTGAGCCGTGCGACGGCGCGCTTGCGCCGTTTGAGGTGATTCCGTATTTGTTAGGGCGGTGTAAAACCGTACGGGACGTTTGTGCGTGCTTGGCAGATACCCCGATTGCCGCGATCAATTACAGCGATCGCCTGCCCGCCACGCCGCTTCATTGGTGTGTAGCGGATGCGCACGACTGTGTGGCGATTGAACCGATGGCAGACGGTGTGCGGGTGATCCCCAATCCTGTCGGGGTACTGACAAACAGTCCACCGCTTTCCTTTCATTTGGCAGCGTTGTCGTCGTTCACATCGCTGTCTCCCGACTCACCGCCCGATCGTTTCGGCGGTGTACCATTGTCGTTGTACAGCCGCGGTATGGGGAGTGACGGTCTTCCCGGAGGCTATTCTTCGGGCGCACGATTTGTGCGCGCCGCGTTCGGCAAGGTGCATGCAACGTGCGACAACAGCGAAGAACAAAGTGTCATGCAAATGTTTCATCTGCTTGATAGTGTGGCAATGCCGCGTGGGAGTGTGCGTATGCCCGACGGTCGTTTCGAAATCACCGTGTACAGCAGTTGTTGCAATCTCCGCACAGGCGCGTATTATTATAAAACGTACAACGGAAGCCATATCCGCGCCGTCGACCTGCATATGGATGATCAAAACGGCGCGTGTTTGTACCGCCGTCCAATGAAGACGACGTTTGATATTCGTGTTTAACTTGCTTTTTCAATCTCAATTTTGAGTCGCTTGATAATTTTCTTTTCAAGCCTGGAAATATACGATTGCGAGATTCCCAGAAGATCCGCCACTTCTTTTTGGGTGTGCTCTTTGGCACCGTACAAACCGAAGCGTAAGCGCAGAATGCGACGCTCGCGTTCGGGTAGCTTGGAGACGCATGCCAGCAACATATTTTTCTCGGCTTCCTGTTCGAGCTCTTGACTCACAATATCGGGATCGCCGCCCAGCACATCCGACAATAGAAGTTCATTGCCGTCGTGATCGACGTTGAGCGGTTCGTCGATGGACAATTCGCCGCGCTGTCCCGAAATTTTGCGCAAATGCATTAAGATTTCGTTTTCGATGCACCGCGAGGAATAGGTTGCGAGCTTGATGTGGCGGCTCGGACAAAATGTATTTACTGCTTTGATCAAGCCGATTGTGCCGATGGAAATGAGATCCTCGATCCCGACTCCCGAGTTTTCGAATTTCTTGGCAATGTACACAACCAATCGCAGGTTGTGCTCGATGAGCGTTTGTCGCGCTTGCGGATCACCTTCTTCCAAAGCGGCGCAGACACGAAGCTCTTCTTCCGATGAAAGAGGAGCGGGAAGAGTGTCCGATCCGTTGATATAGTGGATGTCGTTGGCGGCAAAGCGTTGCCAAAGTTGTTTGACGAGTTGCAAAAGTCGTTGCATGGTGATCCTCTCCTATAAATGGGTGGTATGAACGGCGCGTGGGATGCCGTCTTGGATTTGCTCGGCGATTGACGGCCCGATGAGTGCGTCGTATTCGCCGCGTCCGACACGATCGCACACCGCGATCCAAACACCGCTGATATCCGTTTGTCGGTCGCGCGTGCGCAAGATCACTTGCGGTGGGCGAAAGGCAGGCAGAACACCGTCTCCGCCAATGGAAGAAAACGGAATATAGCGAATGGCAACGGCGGTGGAGCGAATGAACGGCGTTTCCGTTTGCCGTGCAAATTCCTTGAGAGCCGCGCGATCCGCCACGATAACGGGTGCGCCCGAAAAACTTTCTCGCAAACTGTGACCGCTGTCAAACAGCGCGCGTAGCGTTACGCTGAAATCGCCGTCGGTGAGTTCCACTTGAAAGGCGGCGTTTTTTGCCATGCGCTTGCGCGTAACACGGTCGTAGACGCACAATACGCCGTATGCCGCCACGACCCAAACGAGCAACGTTGTCGGCGGAATATCGGCATAGACAACGCCGCTTTGAACGAAGGCGGAGGACGTGGCGCTGAGTAAGCAAAGTCCGTTGCACACACCTGCAAACAAGGCGGAGATCACAAACAGCACCAATGTGATCTTGAAAAAGGTTATGAACGTTCGGACGCGAAACGCGATCGGTACCATCGTCACAGCACTTGCCAATTTCAGCAATGCGCTGACCGCCGTTCCCATCGGCGGAAGCAGAATGATCAGCGACGACAATGCGCCAACGATCGCGCCGAGGATCACGCGTCCGCGCGTTGTCGGCAAATGAAGTACACGCGCGGTGGCACAAAGCAGGACATAATCAATAAAGAGATTGAGTGCCAGCAAAATGTCAATATACACCACGGTCATGGTCGTCGCCTCCTCGGTAGGCAAAGTATAGCACGCGCGAACAGAGAAGTTTGACGAAATAAAACCCGATGCCGTAAAAAATTCACGACATCGGGCAAAAGAAAAAAGGCTCCCTTTCGGGAGCCTTTTTGTGTGTAAGATGGAATTAGATGAGGTCTTCAACCGGAACGCCCGAAGCTTCCGAGAAAGCGAGGAGCGCGTCAGTGGTGTCGACTTCGCCGTTCATATCCATGTCAGCGCAAGCGTACTCTTCGTCGGTGAGGTCGATGTAACCGCCGGCCGCGTTGAAGATGATCAGCGCGTCATAGGTGTCCACATCGCCGTCTTTGTCCATATCGCCGAGGTCCGCCACGGGAGCAGCTTCTTCCGCATAGCAGATATCGAGCCAAGTCACGCAAACAGCGGGATCCATCACGGTGCCGCCGGAGGTCGCGAAGATCTTGACATAGGAGATTTCGACTTTACCGTTCTTGATGACATCGCTGTCCGCGGGGAGGATGTCGGAGAGCATCACATAACCGCTGTAGTTGCCGGCGGTCACGTCCGCAAGGATGGTGCCGTAGGCTTTGCCTTCGCCCTCGAAATCATCGGGAGTCGCGTCGCCGAAGAAGACGTACAGGGTGGTGGAAGCACCGGGGAGAACATTGAGGTTCACGTCGATGCCGGTGGTGGCGTAGTCATAGGTCTCGCCCACTTCGATGTAAGCCGACGGCCAGTTGCCGTTGGTGTTACCGAAGGTCATTTGACCGGCGGCGTCATCATAGGAAACGATGGCTTCCGAGTTGCCGCCCATGTCGGGGGAAGAGGGAGTCCAATCGTTCACGCGATCGTTGGCAGCGAGGAAGTTGAATGCGTTCCAGCTGTCGTTCCAGCCGTTCTCGGGGAAGAGCTCAACATCGGCAACGCCGTCGGTCATCGCGCACTTGGTAACGGTGATGGTGCCCGCCGCCTTCGCGATGAAGGTGAT
>JAZTZV010000039.1:0-7474 GCA_045637645.1 Acutalibacteraceae bacterium
CTGATTTTGAAGAAGGGTGAGGTTCTTATATATGAAAGCCACTGAAATTGTGAGAAGAATAGAGGAATGCGTTATAATAGGGCAAACCGCCTGAAACCCGCATAAACACTATGGTTTTCGCTAGTTTGCCCCACTGAACGCATTGGTGTCAAAAAACGGGTTTTAAGTGTTTTTTACATAGCAAAAGCGGAGTGAAATCACTCCGCTTGAGTTTTTATCTTGCGTATTCTTTTAGCTTTATTTCAATTTCAACAAATCGTTTATCGTTACGAATCGGGTCGTATCTCTTGTTTTGTAAGTGATCGAGCATATACCAACATTGAGAATGCTCCTTCAACTCGTGGAAATCTTTGCTCGGTTTAGGATAAACAATCTTATCAACAAGAATTGATGTATAGCGCTTGCCATGGTCATTTTTATATGACAAATCGTATGCAACCGCGTGCTTACACATCTTTTCAAGAGAAGACAGTGTTTCTTCGATTTTCCCCTGCGACATTTGATATGTGGAAATAATCCAATAGTTAAATGCTACTCTGCAATGATAAAACATTAAATTATCGCCGTATATCATAAAATAAAGCTCATTTGATATCTCTAACATTTTGATTTTCTTATCCCAAGTGGATGAATCATTTGGTAGTTCATCATCAAGGGGGAGACTGCTTATTGATGTGCCTAAACAATCTGTCAATTTGTCGATTTCATCCTGCTTGTATATTTCATTATTACCGTCACCTATGCCAGACGATTTTGCAAATTCTCGACAGTATTTCATGGGTGTCAGCAAATTAACCATTTCTAATGCTTTCTCTGTATTTTTAGTTGCAGAATAGATGCTTATCAATGTGTTGATTGCATCGTAACGGATATCTTCATCCTTGCAATTCTCAACAACATATATCGCAAGATTTTCTGATTCTATCAAAAAGGATTTTTCTTTTGTGTCAGAATATAAATGATACAAGCATACCGCAAGATTTTCTTTAATTTCACAGTCAGATGGATATTTTGACAATGCTACCCTTGCAAAGTTGATTCTTTCTTCAATTGTCCCAATTTCTGCAAGTCTATATATTTCAGTTTTTATTTCTGCAAGTCTCTTTTCGCGTTCGGACATTTTATAACCCAGTAGCTCATCGGTACTTACCGAAAAGAAATCGGCAATAGCAGGGAGTAACTCAATGTCCGGATAACCTCCCTCTGCTTCCCAACGAGAAATTGCTTGTGGTGTAACACCGATAGCGGTGGCAAGGGCGTCTTGAGTAACATTGTTTTCTGTGCGTAGTTTTTTTATAATAGCACCAATTTTTATAGTCATTACGGCACCTCCAAAATTTGTTTTTGTAAGCTTACAATTTCATTATATGGATTTTCGTATGTTTTTCAATTATCAATTCGTTGTTTAATATGTCAAGTAATAGTTAATAAACCAAGAATAGTCCAAAAAGTAAATTCGTGCAGTATAAATTCCCTTTTATCACAGATAATAACATCACGATTTGAAAAAGCCGAAGATACATCTTGGCTCTCCCTTTGGGAGAGCTGTCGAGCCGAACGGCGAGACTGAGAGGGCGATTTTAAAACCCTCTCCGTCAGCTTCGCTGACACCTCTCCCAAAGGGAGAGGCAAGGGGTGTTGCGAAAACTATGAAATAAGGAGACATGTATATATGAAAGCAACAGGTATTGTAAGAAGAATAGATGATTTGGGAAGAGTTGTCATCCCGAAAGAGATCCGTCGCACGATGAGAATAAGAGAGGGAGACCCGCTGGATAACTCATTGACACTTTTCGATAGGTTTTGTTTAGCGGTACATAGTGTGGTGGAAATATATAAAAAGACAGCGGAGTGATTTCTCTCCGCTGTCGGTTATTGCCTTGCCATTAACTCTTCGTAACATAAATACCGATATTCATCCGTCCATTCACCGTCGCTGTCGATATATCTTGCATATAACTCTTCAATTTCCAATACTTTAATTTCCTCACTCCATGTTGCATCACCGCAAAAGTCAGCCGGTTTTTCCATTGGAGGAATATTGTGAATATTAAACTCGGATTTCGCAGAAGCTGGCACAACAAGGACATCTGCTTCTGCCTTATTTTTGTTTTTGATCGTATAGTGCGATACAATAGCGTATACAACAGCACCCACGGCAATGATAAGGGCAAGATAGGTGAACCACACGACATCCGTTAGTCCGCGCAACACATTACAAAGCGTCATAATACCAATCAAAAGAAAAATAATGGCACTTTGCAGGCGATATGCTTTCTTGTCCATTGTGTCACGCTCTTCTTTAGACGCTTTTATGTACACATCGTCAAGAATAATATTTTTTCCAAAGAAAGCGAGTAAGCTAAGAACGAAAGATACAACGATAATAAAAACGAGGCCATACAGGTAAATGTTGCCCATAAATAAGCTCCCCCTTTGCGCTTTATTATATCACAACCAACCGAAAAAGTAAATATTGCAGTATAAATCCCCTCAAATTACAGATAATAACAACACAATTTGTAATTTAAGGAGACATGTATATATGAAAGCAACAGGTATTGTGAGAAGAATTGACGATTTAGGCAGGGTTGTCATCCCGAAAGAAATTCGCCGTACGATGCGGATCCGCGAGGGAGACCCGTTGGAGATTTTTACCGACAACAACGGCGAAGTGGTGTTTAAGAAATATTCGCCGATGGGGGAAATGGCGGCATTTGCATCGCAATATGCGGATGTATTGTATCGTGCATGCGGACAACCCGTGATCATTTGTGATCGCGATCACATCACGGCATCGGCAGGTGTGGCGAAAAAGGATTTACAATCCCATCGCTTATCGCCGTCGCTTGAAGCGCTGATCGAGACGCGCCAAACGCATGTACTCGATCGTGAGCAAACGGCGGTGATGCCGACGGAGGACAGTGCGCATCGCGTGAGCGTGTGTGCGCCGATCCTCGGAGCGGGAGATCTCGGTGGGGCGGTGTGTTTGCTGTACGGTGAGCAAGACACAAAACCGTCGGACGGCGATGTGAAACTGACGCAGGTGGCGGCGTCCTTTTTCGGCAAACAGTTGGAAAGCTGAAAAGGCCGCGATGGGCAAACGCTCATCGCGGCTTTTTTATGTGCAATCGTTGGTGAGTTCTTCACCGAAAGCGGTGTTGTGAGAGACTGTCAATCATTGCCGAAGTAGAGATAATAGGTGCCGGGTTCCAAGCTGTCCCACACATCAATGTACAGGTATGAGAATGTATCTCCGGCATACAGTGACGGAGTGCTCGCATAACCCCAATCGACTTCGTTGCCGTTGGCGTCGCAAAGCGACCAAGAGAAATCCACGCTGTCACTGAAAGAATTATCCCAATACCCATAGGTTTTGATGCCGCTGATGTATATCGACAGATACACCTCATCGCTGTAATAAGAGGAGGTAAATTCGTAATTGACGTCGGTGATGGAACAGGTGTCTTCGATCGAGCCGTCAAAATACATCATGTCGTTGACGGTGCAGGGCAGACTCGGCACCACCAATTTGCATTGCGAAGCGGGGTCGACGTAGGACGGGTTGTTCTCATAGCAACGGGTGCAATAGCGTCCGTCATAGTCGTGACCGAGTGCAGAACCTTGCGTGGCACCGCAATCGTAGCAGGTTTCGGGCTCGGTGCAGGTCGCACTCATGTAAGAGTGACCGTAAGCCGAACCGCGTGTGGTACCGCATTCGGAGCAGGTCTCGGGTTCGGTGCAGGAGGCGGGGAGATAATCGTGACCCTTGGCGGGCTCGGTGACTTCACAACGGGTGCAGATGCCGCTTTTGGTGCAGGTGGTGCCTTCGAAATCGTGTCCGAGTTTCTTTTCGCCCATCTCGCCGCAACGCGAACACATGCCGTTTTCGGTACAGGTCGGATCGGAGAAAATATGACCGACGGCGGTTTCTTTTTCGCCGCAACGTTTGCATGCACCCGCTTTGGTGCAGGTGCCGCCGACGAACGAGTGACCGAGCGCTTTGCCGCTGGTTTGCTCGCAAACGGTGCAGGTTTTCGGTGTATCGCAGGTGGCTTTTGCGTAAGTATGGCCGAGCGCTTTGCCTTCGGTTGCGTTACATTTGCGACAGGTTTTGGGTGCATCGCAGGTCGCGTCCATAAAGGAATGCGCAAGTGCCTTGCCTTCGGTTAAGCCGCAGACTTTACAGGTTTTGGGCGCGGCGCAAGACGCGACCAAAAAATCGTGTTCGCCGACATCGCCCTTGGTTTTGCCGCATTTGGTGCAGGTGGCGGGGGATTGGCAGGTGCGATCGGCGTATTCGTGGCGGCAGATGCAACCCGAGGCGGGCAGGATGAGCGCCGCCGCGAGCACTGCCGCGAGAATGCGTGTATGCAGTTTCATGAAATCACCTCATCGAATCAATGCAAAGAATCGTTGAATTCGTCAAACTCGGCTTCCAGTGCCGTGCGTTGCGAATCAAAGATTTTTTGAACAGGATTTTTGGTGGGACCGTAGTAAAGCTCGGGCACGATCGTGGAATCGATGATGTTAAGGTAGCAGTCGCCGATGCCGCGGATCATTTCAAGGCACACGGGATCGTTTTCGGTTTCTTCCAGCATCGCCAGTTCGGCATCGGTCATGTGTTCTTCATACCACGCCATCTCGTTGAGCGTGTTTTGGATGTTGCGTGCAACGAGTGTTTCGAGGCGGATGTAGTTTGCCGCGCCGACGGGGTTTTGCGCCTCCGCAGCGATGGCATAACCCCACACGGTAGCGGAGGAAATGCTTTCGGTTTCGCCCGCAGGATCGAACACCGGTACGGGAGCGATGCCGAATTCGTCACCATCGATTCTTTCGGAGGCTTGCACGATGCGTTTGTAGCCGCTGAGCGTGGTTTGCACCATCGCGTCTTGACCGCTCGGGAAGAGCGACGTCCAGCTTTGGAGTGTGAAGTCGCAACGTGCGGCTTTTTTGACTTGATAAAGCTGATACACTTCGGTCATGTAGCGCATATAGCGGCTGTCGTCGATCGCGAGTGAGACGTCGCCGTTTTCGTCAACGGTCGCCATCGGATACGGCGCGAAGTAGGGGAACAGACCCCAACCCGTGAAGCCGTATTCGGTTTTATTGGTCATCGCTTGTGCGGTTTTGACAAAGTTTGTCCAGTTCCATTTGCCGTCCTCCCACAAATCGAGCGGGGTGGTTTGACCGGCTTGCAGGAATTTGGTTTTGTTGTACACGATGTAGTTGCGATCCGCGCTGTTCGCCGAGATGACCGCGTGGGGTTCGCCGTCCCATTGGAACAGCTCCGTCGTCAAATCGAGGTTGTAGAGTGTTTTGGACGAATCGTTGGGATTGGTTTCATTCAAGCCAAGATAGTCCGCATATTGCGTGACGGGTGCGGTCAAACCCATGGCACTCCAACGGGGATAGGTCATATCGTAGTTGGCGGGGAGAATGTCGGGGGCAGTGCCCGACGCGGATTGCGTGGCGAGGTAGTCGGTTTGTTGCTCGTCGGAAATCGTGATGATCTCGACGTCGCCGCCCTGCGCGCCATAGGCTTCGCGCCACAGCAGGGTCGCGTAATATTGCGAGAACGGATCCTCGGGATCGTTGTTCATCTCAAGATACGACCAGTCGATCGACATCATCATCGTGACCTTGGCATCGGACAGCATCGGGAGTTTCACGTTGTCGCCGTATTGCCCCGTTACGGTCACCGTGCGGTAATCGGGTGAGGTCGGGTCGGTGACAAGCTCCATTTGCACGCCGCACATCGCGCAAGTGATGCCGACGTATTGATGGTCGATCGCCTCGCCTTCGGTTTCGCCGCATTGGATGCAAACGGCGGGGGATTGGCAGGTGGCGGGCGACCAGACGTGGTCGCATTTGCTCGGGATCAAATTTTGAACGCCTCCGGGCAGAACGTTGGTGCAGCAACAGCCACTCATACTGATCATCATCACAGCCGCGAGCGCCGCCGCGGTAAGACGGGCACAGAGTTTCATAGGGGATGGCATCTCCTTTGTATAAACTTAATATATCTTATACCATATTTGTCGAATTTTGACAAGTGAAAAATAGACTTCCGTGCGGTTTTGCTTGTATTCCAAACGGAAATATGGTAAAATAAAGCATATATGACATTTGAGGAGCCATGCCGCATGAACCGTTTAACCGATATTTCCACCGTGAAAACCTTGCTGGAACAACACGGATTTCATTTTTCAAAAGCCCTCGGGCAAAACTTTCTCATCAATCCGTCGGTCTGCCCGCGCATGGCGGAGGAATGCGGCGCCGATGAGGACAGCGGTGTGCTGGAGATCGGCCCCGGCATCGGTACGCTGACGCGTGAATTGTGCCGCGCGGCGGGTAAGGTTGTGTCGATCGAGCTGGACGAGCGACTTCCGGCACTTCTCGCCGAAACGATGGCGGAGTTTGACAACTTCACGCTTGTGCAAGGCGATACGCTCAAGCTGGATCTCAACAAATTGATCGCCGAGCAATTCGGGGATCGCCGTGTCAGCGTGTGCGCCAACTTGCCGTATTACATCACGTCGCCGCTCATTATGCATTTGCTGGAAAGCCGCCTGCCCGTTGACAACATCACGGTCATGGTGCAAAAGGAAGCCGCCGACCGCCTGTGTGCCAAACAGGGTACGCGCGAAACGGGCGCGGTGACGCTTGCCGTGCAATATTACGCGAAAGCGGAGGTACTGTTCGATGTGTCACGCGGCAGTTTTATGCCCGCGCCGAACGTGGACAGCAGTGTCATTCGCTTGACGCTTCACAAAGAGCCGCCGTGTGACGTGCGAAACGAAAAGAAAATGTTTGCGCTCATCCGTGCGGCGTTCAACCAACGCCGCAAAACCATCACCAACTCCTTGATGGGAGCGGGCGTGACCAAGGCGCAGATCATCGAAGCCTGCGATGCCTGCGGCATCGCACAGACCGCCCGTGCCGAGCAGTTGACTCTTGCCGATTTCGCGGCATTAAGCAATGCGATGGAGTGAGGGCGGAAAGGACAACGGCGGTGGCGAGCGTTGGCCCCCTTGCCTAAAGGGGGCCGGCAAACGCGAAGCGTTTGACTGGGGGATAGCCTATGGAACGCAAACACAATTCAAAACTAACGCCTAATGCAAAAACGCTCCGCGCCAATATGACCAAGGAAGAACGCCGCTTGTGGTATGATTTTCTTCGCACATATCCTGTTCGCTTTTTGCGACAAAAGGTAATTGACCGGTATATTGTTGATTTTTATTGTCATCAAGCACGATTGATCATCGAATTGGATGGCTCACAACACTATGAAGAAACCGGACTGTTGAAAGACCGTGTTCGAACGGAAAGAATAGAATCTCGGAAATTGCTCGTTGTGCGTATTCCGAACAATGAAGTTACGAACAATTTCCGCGGCGTTTGTGAGTATATTGATCATCTTGTGAAAACGATCATCCTTGACGGATGATGCATTTGCGATGCAAATGCTATC
>JAZTZV010000040.1:0-4450 GCA_045637645.1 Acutalibacteraceae bacterium
TTATGATCTTGGTGGTGTTTCAGCGGATGTTACAAACGGAGTTGTTGTTTCAGATTCTATAAACCTTGGAACTGAAGGAGTTGTTGGAGATGCTCCAACAAGCATTGAAGATGGAATAGTATTTGAAGTTGCTATGCAATATAATTCTAGTTATAACGATAATATTTAGATCAACGACGACACAACGGTTATCATCGTGTCGCACTCCATCGATCAAATCGAACGTCTTTGCAAGCATTGTGCCTGGCTCGAAAAAGGCAAACTCAAAATGTTCGGCGACGCACAAGAGGTTTGTAACGCGTACAAAAACTCTTGATAATAACCAAAAGCTCCCTGCAATTTCGCAGGGAGCTTTCCTTTTTTATATCGTTTTATTTACCGGTCGAGCCGAAACCGCCTTCGCCGCGATCGGTATCATCGAGTGCCGATGCTTCGATGAAATCTGCCGTTAAATACGGAGCAATCACCATTTGAGCGATGCGCTCGCCGTCTTCAATCGATTGCGCGATTTCCGAATGATTATGAAGCGCCACCATCACTTCGCCACGATAGTCGCTGTCAACCACGCCGACTTTATTCGCAGGCGCCAAGCCGCGTTTGCAAGCGGTGCCGCTGCGAGCATAAATCAAACCCGCAAAACCGACAGGGATTTCCATCGCGATGCCTGTATGCACAAACACGGTTTCGTGAGGACAAATCGTCACGGTTTCACCGTTGGTCAGCGCATACAAATCGGCACCTGCCGCATACGGCGAGCCATAAGACGGGACAATCGCGTTCGGATCGAGTTTTTTGATTTTAACCGTTTGTTTCATCATCGTTAATCCTCCATAATATCGCCGCTGCCCATGGTGCGTTTCCACACGCCGTCGAGCCAAATCGGTTCGCCTTGTTCAAGCGATCGGGGTACATTTAAAATGCGTTGATTGGACGAACCGCGAAACAGCAATGACAAATCTTTCAGCTCTTCCACAAACCGTCCGTCCACCAGCACATCGAGAAGCGAGAGCAATTCAGCGGCATGCGCCCCGACGGTTCCGCTTTGCAACTGTTCGAACGTGAAACCGCTGTAACACCAGACGGTTTTGTCGGGAAAACGTGCATGAAACGCTTTTAACAACGCAATCAGCGCTTCTTGATTTTCGGGTTCGAACGGTTCACCGCCGAGGAGTGACAGTCCCGCCACATATCCATGGTCACAGGCATCCAAAATCTCTTGCTCGATCGCATCGGTGTACAACGCGCCGTAGTCAAAATCCCACGCTTCGCGGTTGAAGCAATTCTTGCATCGGTGGCGGCAACCGCTGACAAACAGCGACACCCGCACACCGACGCCGTTGGCGATATCATTTTTCTTGATCGTTGCGTAATTCATAAGGCATTACAGGTGGAGCACGCGCTCTTTAATTTCTTGCGTACGGCCTTGGTTCCAGAATTGAGTGCCGATGTAACCGCAGGTACGACGTGCAACATTCAATTTGCTTTGATCGGTGTTGCCGCAACTCGGGCAGCACCACACCAGTTTGCCGTCGTCATCTTGAATCTCGATTTCGCCGTCATAGCCGCAGATTTGGCAATAGTCGCTCTTGGTGTTGAGCTCGGCGTACATGATGTTGTCATAGATAAATTGCATGACCGACAACACCGCATCGAGGTTGTTTTGCATGTTGGGAACTTCGACGTACGAGATCGCGCCGCCGGGCGACAACGCTTGGAACTTCGCTTCAAGCGCCAGCTTGTCAAACGCGTCGATTTCTTCGGTCACATGGACATGATAGCTGTTGGTGATGTAGTTGCGGTCGGTCACGCCTTTGATCAAACCAAAACGCTTTTGCAGGCATTTGGCGAATTTGTAGGTCGTGCTTTCCAGCGGCGTGCCGTAGAGCGAATAGTCGATGTTTTCTTCAGCTTTCCATTTCGCGGTGTACTCGTTGAGCTTCTTCATGATCTCAAGGCCGAGTGCTTCGCCGCCCGCTTCGGTCAGCTTTTTGCCGTTGAGCGCATAGACGCACTCCCAAAGGCCGGCATAACCCAGCGACAGCGTCGAATAACCGCCGTGAAGATATTTGTCGATCGGTTCGCCGCTCTTCAAACGGAGCAACGCACCGTGTTGCCACAGAATCGGCGCGGCATCGGACAGCGTACCCGTCAAGCGTTCATGACGGCATTGCAACGCGCGATGGCACAGTTCCATACGCTCGTCAAAGATTTCCCAGAATTTGTTCATATCACCTTGCGCGGAAAGACCGATATCCACAAGGTTGATCGTCACGACGCCTTGGTTAAAGCGACCGTAGTACTTCGGTTTGCCCTCTTCGTCAAGATACGGCGTCAGGAAGCTGCGGCAACCCATGCAGGTGTAGCAATGACCTTCACCGTTTTTATCCACTTTATTTTGGAGCATGACTTTCTCGGAGATGTAATCGGGCACCATACGTTTCGCGGTGCATTTGGCGGCAAGCTTGGTGAGATAATAATACTTGCTGTCTTCATGAATGTTGTCCTCTTCGAGAACGTAGATCAGTTTCGGGAACGCCGGTGTCACCCACACGCCCTTCTCGTTTTTAACGCCTTGATAGCGTTGGCGGAGCGTTTCTTCGATGATGAGCGCGAGATCCGCCTTTTCTTGCTCGTTCTTCGCCTCGCCGAGATACATGAAGACCGTCACAAACGGTGCTTGACCGTTGGTGGTCATCAAGGTGACGACTTGATACTGAATCATTTGCACGCCGTTTTTGACTTCTTCGCAAAGGCGCTTTTCGGTCACGCGGTCGATCGTTTCATCGGTGATGCTCTCGTCGATGCCGCGAAGTTCCTCTTCCACTTGTTTGCGGATCTTTTTGCGGCTGATATCCACAAAAGGCGCCAAGTGGGTCAAGCTGATGCTTTGACCGCCGTATTGGCAAGACGCGACTTGTGCAATGATTTGCGTGGCAATGTTGCACGCTGTGGAGAAACTGTGGGGTTTCTCGATGAGAGTGCCGCTGATGACCGTGCCGTTTTGGAGCATATCCTCCAAGTTGACAAGATCGCAGTTGTGCATGTGCTGTGCAAAATAGTCCGCGTCATGGAAATGGATGACGCCTTGGTCGTGCGCGGCAACAATATCCGCAGGAAGCAGAATACGGCGCGTGATATCCTTGCTGACCTCGCCCGCCATGTAGTCGCGTTGGACGCTGTTGACGGTGGGGTTCTTGTTGGAGTTTTCTTGCTTGACCTCTTCGTTGTTGCACTCGATGAGGCTCAAGATCTGGTCATCAGTCGTGTTGGATTTGCGCACGAGCGCACGAGTGTAGCGATAGGTAATGTAGCGGCGTGCCACGTCGAAAGCACGCTGATTCATGATTTGATCCTCGACCATATCTTGGATCTCTTCAACGGTGAGAGAACGACCCATGTTCATCGCCGCCATTTCCACATCCTCGGCAATGCGACGAATTTGGATCTCGGTCATGCGGGAGCTGGGCACAACACTGTCGTTGGCTTTGGTGATCGCCACAATGATCTTGTCACGATCAAAGATTTCTTCGGCGCCGCTTCGTTTAATGATCTTCATAAAAAACGTCCTTTCTGATACAATATATAGGTGCATTGCAGTTTAATCGAACGTCAAACCACAGGATTTTGTGCGTCCGAGGTCTATTATACGCACAAGTTGTGGTGTTGTCAACAGAAAAACACAAGATATCGGCAAAAACTTCGTTACAAAATTGAAACCATCACAAGATATGGTAGTATTTAACAGGATTGCAAATACAGGAAATATGTGGTATAATCAAAAAAATAAAATTTTTCAAAAAAACATGTGACCTTTTGCGAGGTTGATACGTGTTATTGACAGAAGGGAGACAAAGGTGCCATGCGAACCGATCACGAGTTCGACTTTCAAACCGTATATGACACCTATGCCGACCGGCTGTATCGTGTGGCTCTCTCGCACTTACAACACAGCGAGGATGCCATGGACGCCGTTCAAGATGTGTTTATGAAGTTCCACGCATCCGGTAAACGCTTTCGCGATCACGATCACGAACAAGCTTGGTTGCTCCGCGTGACGATCAACCGCTGTCACGATTTGGCAAGACGACGCAACGTTCGAGCCTATACCCCGCTCGACGAGGTGGAACACCTTGCCTCTGACGAAGACGAACGCCCCGCCGTTCTCGCCGAGGTTGACCGTTTGCCGCAAGCACTCAAAAGCGCCGTTGTCCTTCATTATTTAGAAGGATTTTCGGTCGAGGAAACCGCCGCGATTTTGAAACTCTCCTCTTCTGCTGTCAAGATGCGCCTTTCGCGCGCACGCGACACACTACGATCTGCATTGCAAGGAGAATGACCTATGTTCGACAAACAGGCTGTTGACGCGTATCGCTCGACAACCGCTCCCGTACAACTCAAAGAACAGGTGATAAGTCGGATCGTAGCCATGTCGTTCTGTGAGCCAAGGAGT
>JAZTZV010000041.1:0-43010 GCA_045637645.1 Acutalibacteraceae bacterium
CAAGGCCACCACCCCACCCACCAACCAAAACCCGCCCCCGTGTCCGGATTCGGAACCCGGCGGCGGTGTTTTTTATGCAGGTTGTCATCAAGTCAGAGACAGGAGCATCGCACGCGCATCGGCGGTGTTGATCTTACCATCGCCGTTATAGTCGGCGATGGCGCGTTGATCGTCGTTGAGCTCTTCGCCCGTTACCGTGTCGAGCATCAGCATACGCGCGTCAACGGTCGAGATTTTGCCGTCACCGCTGACGTCGCCCGTTTCACCCTTGGGTTGCTCGGTCAGCGAGCCGTTGGAAGTTGCGCCGTCTTTCACATACACGACATCTTCGACGCGAGATGCTTGCAACGCTTTGAGCGTCAACGAACCGGGGGCGGTCAAGGTGATCGTCACACTCTTGATTTGGCTGTTGTCGACCGCGCCGCCGTTCCACTCATAATAGCCGGAGAGGTTCATGTCCACCACGTGATTGCCGGCAGGCAGAGCGTTAAACTCACCTTCCAAGCCGAACACATTGAAGTATTCGTCTTTCAAGTTCATCACAGCGTTGCCGTTGCCGTTGGTGAGTTCCACCGACACGTTGAAGTCTGCCGTCGCGTTGACATCCATCAACAGATTGGTCATTTGCGAAGGATTGATGCTGTCGTTGACGTTCATTTTGATGCTGTAGCCGTTTTCACTCGTAGCATTCATCGTCAGCGTGCCGTCGTTGTAAGTGTAACTGCCTGCACCCGACAATTGGGTGATGTCGCTGTTCATGATCGTTTTGTGCGCGTCGGGTAAATCGAATTTCGGCGTGAATTTCAAGTCATAGAGCTTCACATACGAATCGAGTTCGCCGATAACAAAATAAGTCACGCGCGTGAATTTCACGTTGCCGCTTGCGGGGGCATGACCGATGTTACGGATGTAAGAACCAATATTATAGAAGCCTTCCAGCTCACCTGCAGGGAAGTCGGTTTCCGTGAGGTTGGCGACATCCGACAACTTCAGTTCGCGAGATTTGCCGTCTTTGTCGAGGTAGGTCAACATCACGTTGAACTGCGCGGTGCCGTCTTTTTTAACGTACAAGTACGTATCGTTGACGGAATCGAAACTGTTTTCATATTCCATGTACGCCGACGGCCACGTCCACTCGCCTGCGCTTCCCGCGCCGTTATACATCGTAACCGAACTGTAAGAATCGTCGTTCCAATACGGCCAAATGGCGCCGCCTGTGTCAAACTCGATCAACTGCAATTGTTGGGAGTTGGGCATCAAATTGTTTTGCGCGCCCCAGTATTGCTCTTCCCACTTCGCGTACAGCGTGAAGTCGTACGGAACAGGAGTGCCGAAGGTGTAGGGGTCGGTCAACTCGGGATTGCAGTACCAACCCGCGAAGTTAAACGCATATTTCGTCGGAGCCGCAGGAGCCGCAAAGCCCTCGCCCTCTTTCACCTTCACAGGACTCACCGCAGAGCCGCCGTTGGTTTCGAACGAGACGGTATGTTTGGGATCCAGCGGGCTGTCGACCGTTTGCGCACCTGCGGCGTATTGCTCGAGGTAGCTCCAGAAGATCTGCCAGAAATAGCCGTCACGACCGCTCTTGTTTTGACCCGCGGGGGTGAACTTGTTGGTGGCTTCGTTGTACGTTGCACGCATTTGCATCGGGCAGTCCTTACCCGCGTTGCCGTATTGCTGTGCATCGTAGTGTTGCTTAACGGCGGTTCTGTAATCCAAACCGTGACGCGCGCAAAGCACCGCCACCAGATACGCCGTGTTTTTCATCGTTTGGTCGAATTGGTTCTCGTACCACTTCATAATGGCGGTACCATCCGACCACTTCTCGCCGCCGAACGTTTCGGTCGCGGGGAAGTTGTTCACGCACATCTCAATGCCGATCGAGTTACTGCTCGAAATCGGGTTGGTGGATGTGCCGGCGTGACCCGCAAACTTGTTGTCGGGCACACCTTGGTAAATCTCTTTGTTGTCAACCGTGTAGTGCCACGCGGCGGTGGTACTGGTTTTGTTGGTGTTGGTGTGCACGTTCTTGGCGTTTGCCGTGCCGACGTATGTGCCGGTGTTGTGGACCATAATGTACTTCAGGTTGAACGAACGCGTGCTCAACGAGCTACGGAAATCCACCGTCACCTTCGTCTCAGCATCGGTTCCCGCACCGAGGGTGTAGGTTGTGTTGTTGGTTTTGCCGTTATGCGACGGCATCACATAAGGTGCCGCCGACACCTTCGCGGGCAGGATCGCCGACAAAGGCAACATCATCACAATCATGACAGCGCATAACACACAAGATAACAGGCGTTTGGTCATACGTTTTCAAATCCTTTCTGTTTTCGCAATCTCTCACAAATAGCATTATACAAGATTTTTCATGTATCGTCAACGCGCCTTTGATAAATTTGTCAAATTCACTTCACTTTGGTATTATTTTTGGTGATAATTCACAACAAACAAAAAGAAGGCCTCGCGCGGAGACCTTCTTCTTTATACTATATAACATTATCTTTTGCTTTTCTTCAACACCACAACACTGCGCGACGGCAAGTAGCACGGGAAGCCGACGCGACCGTCCTCCGTTTGTACCGCTTTATAGCGATAAGATTTATCGATTCGGTCAAAGCCTCCGTATTGCGCATCATCCGACGACAACACCACATCGTACATGCCGCGTTTGCCGACGGGAACAAAATAGCCTTCGAAGGATTTCGTCGGGTGGAAGTTGAATGCAAACGCCACATCGCCGATCGTGTACATGATGACCTTGTCGTCCTGACCGATCCAGCGACTTTGCACCTTTTCCCCGAGAAGATCTTCTTCTTTGATGAGCGCGATCATCACTTTGTCGAAATCGTTCAGCTCACAATAGCGCAAATCGCGATTGTCAACCAAACTCCATTGACGACGGCAATAGTGGTAACTCCAACCGTTGCCCTCGCGCGGGAAGTCGATCCATTCGGGATGACCGAACTCGTTACCCATAAAATTGAGATAGCCTTCGCCTGCAAGGGTTGCCGTCAACAAACGAATCATTTTATGAAGCGCGATGCCGCGATCGATCACGGCACTTTCCCCCGCTTTGTTCATCGCGCGGTACATTTCCGCGTCACACAAACGGAACATGATCGTTTTGTCACCGACGAGTGCTTGGTCATGCGATTCGCAATAGCCGATGCTCTTTTCGCGTACGCGACGCCCCGTCAATTCATACCACAATTTGAACATATCCCAGTTCTCGTCGCTGTATTCCTTGATCGTTTTGATCCACAAATCCGGCACACCCATCGACAGGCGGTAATCAAAGCCGATGCCGCCTTGCGCGATCGCCAAGCACATGCCGGGCATACCCGACATATCCTCCGCAATCGTAATGGCGTTGGGGTTGACGTGGTGGATCAATTCGTTGGCAAGCTGGAGATAGGTCACCGCTTCGGTGTCGGTGTTCATCGAGAAATACATCTCATAGCTCGAGAATGCGCTTCCGAGTCCGTGGTCGTGATACAGCATCGAGGTCACGCCGTCAAAGCGGAAACCGTCGAAATGCAACACATCCATCCAATATTTCAAGTTCGATAACAGGAAGTGCAACACTTCGTTTTTACCGTAGTTGAACAGCTTAGTGCCCCATGCTTGATGTTCACCGCGACCGCCTTCATGGAAGAATTGATACACCGTGCCGTCAAATTCGTTGAGACCTTCGTTGGTGTTTTTGACGGCGTGCGAATGAACGACATCCAGTAACACCGTAATGCCCATGCCGTGCGCGGCATCAATGAGTGCTTTCAAATCGCGACTGTTGCCGTAGCGCGAGGAGGCGGCAAAGAAATTGGACACTTGATAGCCGAACGACCCGTAGTACGGATGCTCCATGATCGCCATGATTTGAATGGTGTTGTAGCCGAGGTCTTTGATGCGCGGGAGAACATTCTCTTGGAACTCACGATAGGAACCGACCGCGCCCTTCTCCTGCGCCATGCCGATGTGGCATTCGTAGATCAGCGGCGTGTCCGCCGGAACAAACGATTCGTCCGTCCACGGAAACGGCATCAACGTATCTTCCACCTCGGCGCACCACATATATGTCACGGGATCTTGCACCACACGCGTCGCATACAGCGGAATGCGGCGAAGCATTTGTCCGTCATGATGTACGATCGCTTGCACCTTTTGTCCGACGCACAGCGTATCCTCGCCGTCCAAATACAATTCGAAAACACCGTTTTCAAGCGCGGTCATCGGGTGACTTTCGGTGTTCCAATCGTTGAAATCACCCGTCAAAAACATCGCTTGTGCGGCGGGTGCCCATTCACGGTAGACCCAACCGTTTTCGGTGCGGTGAAATCCGAAATATTCGTGACCGTTGGCAAAATCCAACAGCGATTTGGTTTTGCCGCCGACCAGTTCTTTCTTTTTGGCGGCGTAATTATCCATACGCTTTTGCAGATCTGTTTCAAATGGTGCCAGTGTCGGATCGATCTCCAAAATTTTCAGCGGTGTCTTCGCCATGAAAGTCCCCTCCTACATGGCAAACCAATCGGCCTTTCGCCGTGTTTGCCTTTTCTTACACCGTATAGTATAACATACTCTTTTGAAAATCACAAGATTTTTAGGATATTTTCCTAAAATTTGACATTTAACACACAATTCATTTTCGCTATTTGTACAAGGAGTCTGTCGTTTCGACATTATCGCGCACCGCTCTCCTCTTTTACGATCCTCCTAAACCATACTTCCACTTACAAAAGTACGCCTTCACGTCGAAAATTTTTGAATTTTTTCAAAAAAACCTATTGACATTTCAAATAAAGTCCGCTATAATAGCGTACGTTCCGTTGCGGAACGAATTGAATATGGACGATTAGCTCAGCTGGTAGAGCATCCGCTTGACGTGCGGAGGGTCAGCGGTTCAAGTCCGTTATCGTCCACCAACAAAAAGACCAAGTCGAAAGACTTGGTCTTTTTGTTGGTGGAAATGAAGCGCACCTGACGGTGCATGAAACATGAAGTCGCCTGACGGCTATGAAGCGTGCCTGTGGCACATGAAAAGACAATGTGCGCTTCGCTTCATGCGAACGTAAGTGAGTGCTTCATGGCGGCAAAGCCACCGCTTCATATCGGCGAAGCCGATGCTTCATTTACAAAACCAATTCCTTGTGCTATACTGACAGCGAAGGTAGGTGCTTCAAGTATAGAGAGGTGATTGTGTATGACCGAAAACAGCGTCTGGAAAAAAGCGCAAACCGTTTCACTTCAAGTAGCTGATCATATTAAACCTGAATTGGATATCGGTTTTGATAAACAAGTGCCTGAAAATGTGCGAAATGAACTTCGCGCGTTTGTGGAGTGGATGGAATCGAACTATACCATTCCGATTACTCTGTGGGTGGATTTTGAGTATAAACATTATTTGATCCGACGGGACGGCAAACGAGTCGGTTATCTCTTTTATTGGTCAGATTTTCATACCTACCCCGTCTTTGACAACGAAGAAGATGTACCTATACTTCGCCTTCCTGTTCGCACAGAACATAGCACGATTGAAGGCATTCTCGGTTCCTTTATCGAAGGACTGCTGAATTATTACGCGTGGATATGCAATGAGATCGACGGATATAAAACTAACATCTGTGATGCGGATGAAATTTTACAAGAGTATTTGCGGTTTCGGAATCCATCCCGTATCTAAATACGTCCGACGAGCCAACGAAAAAAGCAAGCCGAATGCCTTGCTTTTTTCGTTGGTGGAAATGAAGCGCACCTGACGGTGCATGAAACATGAAGTCGCCTGACGGCTATGAAGCGTGCCTGTGGCACATGAAAAGACAATGTGCGCTTCGCTTCATGCGAGCGTAAGCGAGTGCTTCATGGCGGCAAAGCCGCCGCTTCATATCGCATAGCGATGCTTCATTTACAAAATCAATTCCTTATGCTATACTGACAGCAAAGGTAGGTGCTTGAATATGCGCGACGATAAATTATCAGTACAGTCCATGGATTTTGCGGTTTCGATTATCAATCTTGTGAAATACCTGAAAGAGAATAAGGAACATATTATTGCTAACCAAATCGGCAGAAGCGGAACAAGTATCGGCGCAAACATCCGTGAAGCACAATACGCCCACGGTAAGGCGGATTTTATCGCAAAATTGCAGATTGCGTTAAAAGAAGCAAATGAAACAGGGTACTGGCTGGAATTGTTGGTCAAGACAGGGTATATTACAGAAGATCAATATAAATCATTAGATACCGTATGCACGGGACTTCGTGCGATGCTCGTCTCCTCCATCAACACCGCCAAGCAAAATGCTTTCAAATAAATTCAGCCCCGAATTCAAGGAGTTTTCTCCTCGGATTTGGGGTTTTTTTGCTTTCTTTCAAAAAAATATTTGTTAAATGATTGTGTCTTACGGCAACCATTTGTTGATTGACGGTTATCAAATGCGGTGGTATAATCAAGTTAAAGGCGGTGATAGCATGCATAGTTGGAACGCAACAACTTACTTACAATTTAAAAATGAGCGTACGCGACCTGCTGTGGATTTGGTGAGTCGTATCCCGATCGATGATCCGAAAATGGTACTGGATATCGGTTGCGGGCCCGGCAACAGCACCGCTGTTTTGCGCAAGCGTTTCTCGAACGCAAAGATCATCGGCATTGACAATGCGCCCGAGATGATTGTCAAAGCCAAAGAAACCTATTCAGATATGACATTTCTCTGTGTTGGTGCAGACGAATACATCGCCACAACCGATGAAAACTTTGATGTGGTGTTTTCAAACGCGTGTATGCAGTGGTTGCCCAATCACAAGACGTTGCTCCCAAAATGGATGGAACTTGTGAGAGAGGGCGGCATACTCGCTGTGCAAATGCCGAACAATTACAACGAGCCGATTCATCGGATTATTGAAGCGCTGACCACGAGCGAGAAATGGCGACCGCATTTCCGTTCGATGCGTGAAAAATACATGTTATCGATCGGTGAATATTACGATTGTTTGTCCGAATGTTCGGAACATGTAGACTTGTGGGAAACCGCGTATTATCATACCCTGTCATCCTATCAAGATTTGCTTGAATGGTATCGCGGCACAGGGCTTCGTCCGTATTTGGAGCAATTGGGCGACAAAGAACGGCAAAACTTTGAAGCCGAGTTTCTTTCCGCCATCAGAGATGCCTATCCGATGCAGACGGATGATACTATCTTGTTCCGCTTTCCGAGATTGTTTTTTATAGTCAAAAAATAAAGGAGTATATTCAATGAACTATCAAGATATCAATGCCAAAACAACCGATACTTGGGTTGAAAATGGCTGGGAATGGGGTCAGGCGATTACCCACGAAGACTACGAAGCGGCGAAGAACGGCCGCTTGGAAGTGAAGCTGACGCCGACAAAATTTGTACCGCGCGAATGGTTCGGCGGTCTCGACGGCAAAACTGTTCTCGGTCTTGCTTCGGGCGGTGGTCAACAGATTCCGATTTTCACCGCTCACGGCGCTGTCTGCACGGTGCTTGACTATTCGTCGGCGCAATGCGAAAGCGAGCGCATGGTTGCCGCTCGTGAGGGTTACGACGTGACAGTCATTCAGGGTGATATGACCAAACGGTTGCCGTTTGCAGACGAATCGTTTGATCTGATCTTCCACCCTGTTTCAAACTGCTATGTCGAAGAAGTCAAGCCGATTTTCAAAGAATGCTACCGTGTGCTGAAAAAAGGCGGCGTGTTGCTGTGCGGGCTTGACAACGGCATGAATTTTATTTTCGACGATACCGAAACAACCGTGATGTATTCGTTGCCGTTCAATCCGCTCAAAGACAAGAAGATGTACGAGGATTCCGTCAAAAACGACTGGGGTATTCAGTTTTCACACACGATGGAAGAACAAGTCGGCGGTCAACTCGAAGCGGGCTTTATGCTGACTCATTTGTATGAAGATACCAACGGCAGCGGGCCTTTGCACGAACGGAATATCCCCTCGTTTGTGGCAACGCGCGCAGTAAAGCCGTAAAAGGAGAAACCTATGCGAATTTCAAACGATATAGCGCGTGCGTTTTTTGAACAATATATCGACCGCTATTATGTACAATACAGTGACCTGTTGTCGCGTGAGCAATACGACGACAGCGAACAGGTGTATTTCGCCAAAGATGAGAACGCTTTTCGGCAAGGTCAATGGGTGGCTGTGACCGTTACGGACGATGCCGCGGTGATTGAGCCTGTGGGCAATTTGTCGGCACTCGACGAAGCTGTTGATTTTGCAAATCAAAAAGCAAAGCCAATGCTTTTGCGTATGGACGAAAACACGGCGGCTGAGCTTACATCAAAGCACCCGCTTTGCAAAGTTGAAAACAGCGAATGGGAACACCAAGGTGTATTCGGTGCTTGCAAAGGCACTCCCGAAAATCGTGAAACCGACATTACCGTGCGCACGGCAACAGCCGAGGATGCCGCCTATATTCAAACGCTCCCGATGCTTGAGTGGGGCAACCTGCCCGTTGTCATTCGCTTTTCGAGAAATCTCGATCAGATCCTGCTGGCCGAAAAGAACGGCGAACTTGTCGGTTATCTGGTGTATGCCTCGTCCTACGGCAACTACAACGATATTGTCAATGTACTGACACACCCCGACAAACGCGGGCAAGGCATCGGTAAAGCGCTGGTGACGGCGTTGATTGGATTATCCTCCGAAAGCGGTAAGCTTGCGTATTACGGTGAAGCGAAAACCGCCGCCTCTGCCGCCCTCGCCGTATCTATGGGATTTGAACAACTGATGCCGCCCAAAGCGGTGTATACTTTTGAGCCGAGGTGAGTGTTGTGCAAACAATCTTGATTGCCGGTGGGAGTGCGAGCGGCAAAAGCACCCTCGCGGCACTTCTTGCCGAGCGGTTATCGGCAGAACATCGCGTAGCGGTGATTGCGATGGATTCGTTTTATAAACCCGAAGCCGATCTGCCGCTTGTCCCCATAGCGAACGGCAACACCTACCGTGACTACAATGCGCCCGCGTCGTTCGATCTTGTGCGAATGCACGCGGCGATCGCCGCCGCCAAAGCAGATCACGACATCGTGATCGTCGAGGGGCTGCTCACGCTTGATAAAGCCGTGGTATGCTGTGATGCGGATCTGCGTGTTTTTGTCGATTGTCCTGCCGATGTGCGGTTTGCCCGTCGCATCAAACGTAATCTCGCGTGGGGACTTTCCACCGAGGACATTATCAATGTGTATGTCGATCTGGTGCGTTATCGCCACGAGCAATATGTTGAGCCCACCAAGGCAAATGCGGATCTAGTGATCGATTCCTTGCACGGGCTTGAAGAAGCGATGGATAGCATTGTTGATCAACTGATATAAGGAGTAATCTATGGATATTACCTTTCGTGCTGACGATGGCGTATTCAATTACCGCGCCTGTGCGGTGATTGTACATAATGATCACATATTGGCGATGCGAGACGGACGGTCACCGTATTATTATCTGCCCGGTGGGCGTGTGCAATTGCACGAAACCGCCGAAGCGGCAGTTTTGCGGGAATTAAAAGAAGAACTCGACATTGATGCCACCATCACTCGTGCATTATGGCTCAATCAAGGCTTTTTCAAAGAAGAAGTGTCAGGCGATGCGTATCACGAAATCTGCCTGTATTACCTTGTGGATGTGACCGAAACCGATCTGTTATCACGCGGGACGACCTTTATTTGTCACGACGGCGGCAAAGAACTACAATTTGAATGGTTGCCGTTTGATGCCTTAAAATCCACCTATTTCTATCCGTTGTTTTTGAAAGATAAAATCTTTCACTTACCCGATACATTGACAATTCTGGAAGAACACGAGTAATGAATACGGAGGGATGACGATGAAAACGGTGCTTGTGACAGGCGGAACAGTGTTTGTCAGTCGCTATGTAGCGGAGTATTACGTACGGCAAGGGGATGAGGTCTATGTCCTCAACCGTGGGACGCGTCCGCAAAGTGAAGGCGTCATTCATATCAATGCCGACCGTCACGCTCTTGGTGATGTGTTGAGAGGTTATCATTTTGATGTGGTGATTGATGTTGCCGCCTATAACGCTGACGATATTCATCACCTGCTCGATGCGCTCGGCGGCTTTGACGATTACATCTTTATCAGTTCCAGCTCCGTCTATCCCGAAACATTGTCACAGCCGTTCACCGAAGAACAGCCCATCGGCGAAAACCGCATTTGGGGAGGTTACGGACTTCGCAAGGTTGAAGCGGAAAAAGCACTACAATCCCGTGTGCCGCATGCGTATATTCTTCGCCCACCGTATTTGTACGGACCGATGAACAATGTTTACCGCGAAGCATTTGTGTTCGACTGCGCGGTGAATAATCGCCTGTTTTATCTCCCGCGTGATGGTGAGATACCGCTTCAGTTTTTCTATATTGATGATCTGTGTCGCTTTATGGATGTGCTTTTAGAAAAGCATCCCGAAGAAACGGTTTATAATATCGGCAACCCCGATACGGTGTCGGTCAAGGAATGGGTGTCGCTGTGTTATCAGGCGGCAGGCAAAGAGCCCTCGTTTGTGAATGTGCATAACGATGGAAACGTGCGGGATTATTTCTGCTTTTACGATTATGCTTATACGCTCGATGTACAGCGACAAGCCGCCCTGATGCCGCACACCACACCACTTGCTGAGGGGCTTTGCAAAGCTTACGAGCGGTATATCGCCCACCCTGAGGAAGTGAACAAAAAGCCGCTGATGGCATTTGTTGATGAGCATTTGAAGTAAAGGAGTACGGATGTACATATGAAAAAAGTATTGATTTTAAATGGTTACAACGCCACACTGGAAGATATGGCTATTCGAAATGTGTTAGAGCATTTCGGGTATGTAGTCACGATGGTTCATATTGGCAGACCGCAGGATTATATTGATATTTTCAGCGAAAAAGAATCCTATGACTTCGACTATTTGATTATCGGATGTCATGGTGATAATGGAAAAATTATGGTTCCTATCTTAGGTGAATCGGTCTATTATCCCGATGAATGCCGCGGAAATTTAGGTTTTGAAGAGTTATATGGAAAGGTGATGATCAAGAACAAAATCATCATTTCCACGGGATGTACCACAGGAAGCGGTGAGTTGTATAAAGTATTTACCGATAACAACAACGCCTTTATTGCGCCAATCGATTACATAGAAGGCAACAGTGATTTGATGTTTGTTATGCAGTTGTTTTATCATTTGTCTAACGGAAAGAGCTTGGAAGATAGTGTTGCACTTGCAAGACAAACAGACGATGAAACCGGATTGTATAAGTTGTATCCTCCATGCTCTTAAGAAATATAGGTGATTTTATGCTTATCCTCTCATCGTGCGATTTTTGCAACGAAAAAGCAAGCCGAATGGCTTGCTTTTTTCTTTGGTGGAAATGAAGCGCAGCTAACGGTGCATGAAACATGAAGTCACCTCGTTGATTTCGTATCCATTGAACAGATTATAACACATATCGACGAAAATAAAAAGATACCATATTCTCCGCATCGGTTTCCTACGACTTTTGAGCCGTGCAAAAGGGCCTTTCATTCTTCTTTGCCTCATATCGGACAAATGCATCACTATTATAGACAAATCACGCAAAGTTTCTTTATTTAAAATGTGCATTACAATATAATCCATTCTATGTTATACTTTTATGCGTAAAATTTTGCCCGGGAGGTACAACATGAAAACTGTATGGAAGTATATGGCGGTTTTGTCGGTATTGGTTTTGGTGCTGACAAGTTTTCCGGTTATGTCGGTTTCTGCCAAATACGAAAACACTCACACCAACAGCGGCAATATGGCGGCGGATATCGTCGCGGTTGCGAAAACGCAGGTTGGTTATTTGGAAGGTTCGCTCGGCGGCACCGTTGCCGGCTCAAACAACCTGCAAAAGTACGGTCAATGGTATGATAATAATGTGGATTACATCGGCGTACAGCGTGCGGCATGGTGTGCAGCATTTGTGTCTTGGTGCGCCAAAGAGGCGGGCGTTCCGTCGAGCATCGTCTATTATCATGCGTATTGCCCTTACGGCGTGAACTGGTTCAAAAATCAAGGACGATTCCAAGCTGCGGCGAGCCGTGGCGGATCCTATGTCCCTAAAGCAGGTGATATTGTATACTTTGCTCCTGCAGGCAGTTCTACATCTTCGCATATCGGTATTGTGAGTGGGTGTGACGGCTCGTATGTGTACACCATCGAAGGCAACACGTCGGGACAAAACGGCGAAGTGAACGACGGCGGCGGTGTGTTTGCGAAATCGTATTCGCTTTCTTACTCGCGTTTGCTCGGTTACGGTGTTCCCGCTTATCAAGACAACAGCGGTCACAAAATCACGTTCGAATCCAACGGCGGTTCGGCGGTCAACTCCGTCAACGTGAAAGACGGCGCCACGCTCACGCAACCCGCCAACCCGACTCGTTACGGCTTTGACTTCGGCGGTTGGTATTGCAACCCCGAGTTGACCGATCCTTATGATTTTTCCAAATCCGTGACCTACGGTTTCACGCTGTTTGCCAAATGGGATGAAGCCTACTGGGCGGCAAACACGAATTTGATGCCTGTTGACGGTCAACTCACCCTCAAGGATTACAACGGTCAAGGCGAAATTTGGCCGTATTACAACGCTGACGGTTCCGTCACGTTGTACAACGGTGTAACGAACGACGAGAACTGGAGCTGGCCTTCCGCTTCGATGACCTATGCCAACAGTTTTGACTCGGCAAACGACGCGTATATCTATGTCAAAATGGATGGCACCGCATCTTTTAATGCACTGGTCACGTACATGGACAAAGACGGCACCGAACACACGGTGAAGCTCTCCGAACTGGCGGGTCTGGGCGACAAAGACTTCGAACCCGGCTACAAAGAGTTTTTCGTTAACTTCGGTCAATATGTTTACGAGCAGGGACATTTGCCTGCAAGCGGCAACGTGAAATACACCAAGGTTGAATATTACGTAGTCGGCACTTTGGATAGCTACGTCAAACTCTATGATATGAAGTTTACGTCGGCATTCGAGATCCCCGATCCGTACATCACACTGTACGACAAAAACGTTCAGCAAGTCAGCGGCAAGGGTTCGTTCTTGTACGACAACGGCATCTTGAATCTGACGTCCGAATCGGACAACGGCTACACAGTGAAGTTCGATGTTGACAAAACGTTCAACCCCACCGATATGATCAATCTCGCCGCCGACATGAGCTCCACGGTGCCGTACAACATCTCGCTTGAGGTGACGCGTGCGGATGGAAATGCCGTCGTTGAATTCCGCAAGGAATTTTTTGATATGTTTGGTTTTACCGAGGAGCCCGAAGCACTTCCCGTCGGTAGCTTTAACGGTGTGTTCAACATGAACGGATACTACTACTGGAACGGCGGTCTTGTTAACGAAAGCACCATCAAGTCGGTCACCATCACGCTACTCGGCAAAGGTGACTTTTCGATGTGCGCATTGCAAGTTACCAAAAAGTCCAAGCCGGTGTACATCGAAGACGGCGAGACAAACAGCGGCGCGTTGAACAGCGGCGATCAAGAGGTGCTGACGTCCGATCGCTACGTCATCCAAGATTCCTTTGTGTCGAAAGTTGTTGCTGACACGACGGTGGCCGATTTCCTTGCCGATTTTGATCAAAGCGGTCTTACCGTGAACGATCAAAACGGCAATGCGCTCAACGAGAACGATGTCGTTTGCAGCGGCATGACGGTGGTGTATGGCGATTACGCGTATACGATCGTTGTTACAGGCGATGTGAACAGCGACGGAGACGTAAACTCTGCTGATGCACGTGCGATCGTTCTTGCCACGGTCAGCTCTGCATCCATGTCTGATTGGCAGCTGCTCGCAGCGGATGTGAATGACGATCAAGATGTGACAACCGCCGACGTCCGTGAATTGCTGAAATCCCTTACAAAATAAACCTGAATGAGGAGTCAAATCCGAACAGTCAAATCAGACTGTGGATTTGACTCCTTTTTTACTCTGCCGTTTTTACAGTTTCGACATTTGAAATGCCGAAACTGTAAAAACGGCATAAAAACAGTCCCCCGAAAACTTTGAAAATCCTTGCTGCATCTTGCAATTACAAGTAGGTTGCTTTATAATAGTTTCAGAAACATACCACGGCAAAAAACCAAACGGAAAGAATGTGCTTATATGCGTACAAACAATGTTCGACTTTTATCTTTTCTGCTTGCGGTTACACTTGCGATGACAGCGCTGTTTTCGACGGTGGCGTTTCCTGCTTTGACACAAGCGGCGAATACTGTCCGCTCCGTTGTCGGCGGCGACGTCAACGGCGACGGACAATTGTCATCGGTCGACGTGCGAAACATGGTTCAGTATCTGATCGGCAATCATTCGTTTGACAAACAGCAGCTTCGTATTGCCGATGTCAACGGCGACGGAACGGTGAACACGACGGATGCTCGCACGGCTTTAAAGGCGATTTTGTCGGGTATTCCGATCACACCCCCGGTTGCGCCTTCAGGGGAAATGAATCTGTTGGTTTACAACAACATTGTTTCCACCGAAAACGCGACGGTGACCGAGCAAGCCGACGGCAGTTGGTTGATTTCCTCCACCGCTGACGGTCAGGTTACGATCGACGGTCCCGGCGTTTATGATGCGTCTGTTCTGCAATGGACGCACTTGTCGGTCTCGTCCACGGTTCCGTTTATCATTTGGTTTTATGACGAAACGAATAACAAGAGAATCGACACAAACGGCGATTTTTCCAACAAGTTCGGCAATCCCGCTCCGGCAGGCGAATACGGAGGTAACGCGCTTTGGACCAACGGATGCTACACTTGGGACGGCTCTGCACTTCCCGAAACGGTGGATATTCAGAAGATTTGTATCGAGCCGAAAGCGGCAGGCACTATGATTATCAACCATATGATGCTCAGCGATCGGGAGGTTTGTGATGTGGCGGCTCCTTCGCTTGGGATGCTTGAATTTGACAAAAAAGTGAATATGACCTACACCTTTACGGGTGATGAACAGGATAAGGCAGGATTTGCACAAGGTACGATCACTGTGACACCCACGAAAAGCTCCAAAACGAGCGGCTATTATCTCGTGTATTATGCGAATACGTGCGGATTGCTGAAGGAGTACGACGAAGTGGCAAGCATCGCCATCACCGGCGGTACGGTGTCGCATACCGTGAAGGACGGTGCCCATTTGCCGTCCGAGGCGACCAAGCTCGCGGTGTTTGAAAGCGACAGCCGTTTCCTTGTCGATCATCCGAACGTTGAAACAGCGGTGGATGTTATTGATTTGAATCCCGCCAAGAAATTGGAGCTCGGGAAATTGCAGTACCGCATCGGCGCAACGTCGGATATTCACATCAACTTCGAGGGATTGGGCTTTGGCTCGGAGAACAAATGGAAAAACACGCTGAACTTCTTCTCGAAGCACGAAGTGGACAGCGTGATCATCACAGGCGATATGACGGGCGATACCAACCTTGACTATGAATACGGCTATTATATCGACAGCATCAAAGCCTCCGATATACCGCTTGCAAATGTTTACGAAGCCATCGGCAATCACGGTAATACGTCTTCGAAGATCGGCTTGTTCACGGCATACACCTCGGGTGAAGACGAGGTACATCCTTTTGAAGGTTCGCCGTATTATTATGTGGTCAAAGAAGGCAAGACCGAGGGCGACCGTGACAATGTGTTCATCTTTATGGCGCAGGAATTGTTAGGGCCGAGCGACAGCGCGATCTACGACAACTTCTCTAAAGCGCAAATCGATTGGCTGGAAGAGACCCTTAAGACGTTCAACAAGCCCGACACGAACATCTTTTTGATCGAGCATGCTCCGTTTTGGAACTGGAGCCCCGGCGACCGCTACGACGGCGACTATACACGAAAGATCACCTTTAAAGAATCGTATACTCAGACAATGCGACTCAAAGGTTTGCTTGAAACGTACAAAAACGTCATCATGATGAGCGGTCACACCCACCTGACCTTCTATGAAAACGAGAACTATTCCGATCAATACGACACCTTCTGCCGCATGGTTCACGTCAGCAGCGGTACACAAACAAGTTCTTATAATCACGGCGATACATTGATCAGCGACACCGACGGACGCCAACGAAACTCGGCTACATACGGCAGCGAGGGTTACATCGTGTCGGTGTACGAGGATTACATTGTCTACACGGGCTATAACATCTCCACGGGTCGCATCATTCCTGCAGGTTGCCTGCTGATCCCGACTGTCCCCTACGGCGGCTCGGGCGGCAACGTGATCGATCCGACGATCAAGGATGTCACGGGAAACAAACCCCTGCTTGAGATCGTTGAAGGTCAAGGCACCAAGGAAGATCCCTATCTGATTGCGACGGCCGAACATTTCAAATTGCTCACCGATGAATTTGCCAAATCCACCGCCACCGATCAAAGTGCGATGTTTGGCTACGGTATGTATTTTAAGCAGACGGCGGATATCGATATGACGGGCGTGGAGGGCTATAACGGCATCGCCGCAGGCGGAAGCACACGTTATACCTTTGCGGGCAATTATAACGGTGACGGTCACACGATCAAGGTGGATATTGACGGTGGCGAACAACAATCCGTGTTCCCGTATTCCTACGGCGTGATCGCCAATCTGCGGGTAGAAGGCACCATTCACGGCGGTGTCTGTGCACAGGTCGTGCGCGCGTTGTACGGACAGCTGATCAACTGCGTGTTTGATGTGGATCTGGATGCCGAGCAAGAGGCAGGCGCGATCTACTCGAATTACGGCTACGTCTATAACTTATACGTCAGCGGTACTCACAGTGCGGGAGCCGCGGCTTCGCCCGTTGCGGTCAATCACAATTCCACGAAATACCACAACGTGTATTATAATCGCACGCAAAACGGTGCGGTGGTATCGTCGCCCTACGGTACACAAAGCAACAATCTTACCGCTGTTGCCGATTCGCTCAACAGCCACGCCGACAGCGAATACGCTACGGCACTTGCGTATCTCGGCGGCTATGATATGGGCGAGATAACAGTGGTTGACGGTCAGCTGGAGTTTGTAGGCAGATGATAACAACTCCTGTTCTGTATTCTGCGATGCAATCCCCCGTGTCGTAATCGATTCGATAAACTACGAAGAAACCCTGCACCGTGCGGTGCAGGGTTTCTTTTTGCTCTTTAATTGATACGACGATTTGGATGATGTAATCGTCGCTGTTGCCGCCGCGATTGCTATGCACAAAGCGGAACAAACCGCCGATTTCAATTGTCTGACAAATGACTTGCGATTCATTGCACAACGGAATATTTTTGGATTTGCGGTTGAAACGTTCATAAAAATATGGTATACTAAAAGAACCAAACAAATCGGAGGGTTCTTATGAATTACGACATCATCATCATTGGTGCAGGTCCCGGCGGTATCTTTTCCGCGTACGAGTTGAGTACGCAAAGGCCCGACCTCAAAATTGCTGTTTTTGAAGCCGGACACGCCTTGAACAAGCGTCACTGCCCCATCGACGGTGACAAAATTAAAACCTGTATCGGTTGCAAGAGTTGCTCGATTATGAGCGGTTTCGGCGGCGCGGGCGCATTCTCCGACGGTAAATACAACATCACCAACGATTTCGGCGGCACGTTGCACGAATATATCGGCAAAAAGAAAGCACTGGATCTCATGGAATACGTCGACGAGATCAACATGCGCTACGGCGGCGAGGGCACAAAGCTGTATTCCACGGCGGGCTCGGCTTTCAGCACCGAGTGTATCAAACACGACCTTCACCTTCTCAACGCGTCCGTGCGTCATTTGGGCACCGATATCAACTACATCGTTCTTGAAAATCTGTTTGCGGAGCTTGAGAAAAAAGTGGATTTCTTCTTTGATGCTCCTGTCGATACGATTGAAGTCATTGAGGGTGGTTACGAAATCAAGTGCAAGGACGCCTCCTATACTTGCGAAACCTGCATTGTTTCCGTCGGTCGTATCGGAAGCAAATGGATGGAAAAAGTTTGCAAGGAGTTGGAGATTCCCACAAGCTCGAATCGCGTGGATATCGGTGTGCGCGTGGAACTTCCTGCCGAAGTATTTGCTCATATTACAGACGAGCTTTATGAGAGCAAGATTGTATACCGCACCGAAAAATACGGCGACAAAGTCCGTACGTTTTGCATGAACCCCAAAGGAGCGGTCGTGAACGAAAACACAAACGGCATCATCACCGTTAACGGTCACAGCTATGAAGATCCCGCCAAGCAAACCGAAAACACAAACTTTGCGCTTTTGGTCGCCAAGCATTTCTCCGAACCCTTCAAGGATTCCAACGGATACGGCGAATCCATCGCGCGACTGAGCAATATGCTCGGCGGCGGCGTGATCGTACAACGTTTCGGTGATCTCATCCGCGGTCAGCGTTCAACCGCCGGCAGAATCGAAGACGCCTTCATCACCCCCACGTTGAAAGCGACGCCCGGCGATCTGAGCTTGGTGCTTCCCAAACGGATCCTCGACGGCATCATCGAAATGATTTATGCGCTCGATAAAGTCGCACCCGGTACGGCGAACGACGACACCCTTCTTTACGGCGTGGAGGTCAAGTTCTATAATATGGAAGTGAACGTGGACGAGAACTTGGAATCCTGCCACAAAGGACTGTATATCATCGGAGACGGAAGCGGAATCACTCACTCGCTGTCCCATGCCTCCGCAAGCGGCGTTCACGTTGCACGCAATATTTTAAGTAAAGCAAAATAATCATACACACATTCCGTTCGGAGGTTTCGACATTCATCGAAACCTCCGAAAATTTTAGGTGACAAAATCGATAACCTGTGTTATACTGTTGCCGAGACATTCGTCGATGACGACGGACAGGAGGATTATGAATTATGAAAAAAGCCCCCGTAAAACTGACAGCATTGCTGCTGTGTCTGGTGCTGATGCTCGGCTCGTTTGCCGGCTGCGACAACGGCGACAAAGGCAAATCGGACGGAACGCTTGACAACGGCAACGTGGTCACGGTCAAAGAAGAAGGCAGCGAAAAAGAATTGACTGCTGTGCGCGACAACCTGATCAAGCAAACCGAGATTGCCGGCTTCGGCGAAATCGACAAGATGGAGTTTTATGAAAACGGTGTCCGTACCGTGAGCGATCAATACGTTCAGGTTAAGGACAACAAAAAGCTCTATTATTCGGGCGACACCAAGCGCGTTGTCAACTACACCGACGGTTATATCCTCGATATGCCGGCGGACTGGACTCCCGATTTCACCGTTTCTTCGGCGCGCTCGGAATACAAAAACGACGACGTCACGCTCATTGTTTCCGACGAATCCGATGCCATCGGCATTTACGGCAACACGTCGGAAGCATTCAAGGCATTGTTCCGTTTCATCAACAAGAAGGATTACTTGGACGCCAACCGCGTGGAGTTCCTCGGCGATGAAACCACGCAATTCAACGACAAGTTCTCGCTGTATGTGCTTCGCTTGCACTTGACGGATTGCCTCGAGGGCACGAAGAACTACTACACCTATGCGGTGTTCTACAACGATTTGAAGATCACGTACATGATGTTCAAATGCACGGACGATCGCGATTTTTCGAGCGTCTATAACACCTATCAAAGCATCTACGAAAAAGGCTCCGCTGTCGATACGCTGGCGTATCCCGAGGGCGGCAACGAGGACTGGACCGAAGAGACCGCCGCGTTGTACGACCGCATCATGAACACGGAGCACGTGATTTGGGGCATGGTCAACGGCAACATCGAGCAACACCCGCTCAAGCGTCAATATCCGCTCCTCGAGAAGCAACTGGATCACAAATTCGAAGTTGTCACCAGCTACAGCGATCAGATGAGCTTCGATTTCGATGTGGACGCGGCAAAAGAGATTTATGACGACGGTCGCATCGTGCAATTCACCTATCACTTTGCATACGACTACGGCAACAGCAACACGATGGGCGGCACCTCGTCGATGATCGACGTTTACCGCGGCGAGTGCGACGAATATCTGCGCAAATTCGCTAAGAGTGTTGTGGAGCTCGGTCAACCGATGCTGTTCCGTTTGAACAACGAAATGAACTCCGATTGGACGACCTGGTCGGCAACCAACGCCATGAACGACACCGAGATCTTCGTCGAAACCTGGAAGAGAATGTATGACATTCTCGAAGAAGAAGGCGCCAACCAATATCTCATTTGGATTTGGAACCCGCAAGGCCGTTCGACGGGCCCTGTGTTCAACTGGAACGATCTGCGTATGTATTTCCCCGGCGCGAAATATGTGCATATGCTGGGTCTGACGGGTTATAACTTCGGCGACGATTATCAATGGACAAGTTTCGGCGATATGTATCAAGCACTCAGCGACTACTACACGCCGTACTTCGGCGATTGGGGTTGGATCCTGTCCGAGTTCGGTTGCTCGGATTCTTCCGAAAAAGAAGAGAACGAAAACCGCAAACCCGATTGGATCAAAGAGATGTTTGACTGCTTCGAGCAAAACCGCTTCCCCAACATCAAATCGGCGGTGTGGTTCAACGGCAACGACTACGACGGCTCGGGTAACATCACCCACGAAATCGCGCTCGGTCGCGATTCTGCCTCGCGCGAAGCCTTCAAAGAAGGTCTCGACCGTACCCAATAAAAACCAATATGAAGCCCCCGAATCTTACCTTGGTGAGATTCGGGGGCTTTTCGGTTGACAGATAACGGGCAATCGCGTACAATAATGACAATCGGAACAACTGTCACATGATGCGGTTGTCGAACAGCATTCTGCCGAATGAATCGGCAATCTTTTACACGGTATTGCGACGCACGCAAGATCATTGAAGAACAAGAGGTTGACAAATGAAGTGGATTGGGACATATTTAAAACCGCTGAAAGCCAGAATCGCGGCAGGGACGGTCATTAAAATTCTCGCGACAGCGGCGGAACTCATCATTCCGTTTTTACTCAGTTATATTCTCGACTACGTGATCGAAACCAACCGTATCGAACAAATCGTATGGTACGGCATTGGGATGGTCGTTTGCGCGGTGGTGGCTTGCGTCGGCAACATTGTCGCCAACCGCATGGCCGCCAAAACGACCATGATCTTTTCAACGCAAATGCGCCGCACGTTGTTTTCAAAGACATTTTACCTTTCGGCGAGAAGCACGGATCGTTTCACGATCCCGTCACTGGAATCGCGCATCACAACCGACACATATAACGTGCAAAATTTCATCGGCATGATGCAACGCATGGGCATTCGCGCACCGATCCTGTTACTCGGCGGCAGTATCATCACGCTGATCATGGATCCGAAGCTGGCACTCGTGATGATCGCGACGCTTCCGCTGATCTTTCTGGTGGTATACGGCATTTCACGACTGGGTGTGCCGCTGTACACCGAGGTTCAGCGATCCGTCGACGGCATGGTGCGCGTGGTGCGTGAGGACGCACAGGGCATTCGCGTGATCAAAGCACTGTCGAAAGTGGAGTATGAAAACGCACGCTACGATGCCGCGAACAAAACGCTTCAGAAAAACGAAACCAAAGCGGGCATCGTTATGGGTGTTGTGAATCCCGTGATGACCCTGTTGATGAACCTCGGCATTGTAGCGGTCATTGCGGTCAGCGCATATTTCGTGTCCACCAACCGCTCCTCTGCGGCAACCGTGATTGCGTTCATGCAGTATTTCACGCTGATCTCGATGGCGATGATGTCGCTTTCCAGAATGTTCGTAATGTACACCAAATGCGCCGCATCGGCGAATCGCATCGCTTCGGTGATGGACGAGGTGAACGAACTGGCATTGTGCGAGGACGACGGCAAGGGAGATCGTTCGCTTCACGTAGCGTTTGAGAACGTCTCCTTTTCCTATCTCGGCAAGCGCAACAACCTCACCGACATCACCTTTGCGCTCAACAAAGGTGACACGCTTGGCATTATCGGCGCAACCGGCAGCGCCAAATCCACCGTTTTGCGGCTTTTGATGCGTTTTTACGATACCAACAGCGGCACCATTCGTATTAACGGTAAGGATGTGCGATCGTACTCACGCGAGGAATTGACCGCCATGTTCGGTGTTGTGTTTCAAAACGATTTTCTTTACGCGGATTCCATTGAAGAAAACATCCGTTTCGGACGCGATATCACGCACGAGGCGATCGAAAAAGCGGCAAAGATCGCGCAGGCTCACGATTTTATTTGCACATTCACAGACGGCTATGCTCACGCAATCTCGACCGGCGGCACAAACTTGTCAGGCGGACAACGCCAACGTGTGTTAATTGCACGTGCGATTGCGGGAAATCCCGATATTTTGATCCTTGACGACTCTTCCTCGGCACTGGATTACAAAACCGACGCCGCGTTGCGTGCGGCGCTTCGCGAAGCACTTCCGACCTCCACGGTCATCACCGTTGCGCAACGCGTCAGTTCGGTCAAAAACTGCGATTTGATTTTGGTGATTGAAAACGGTACCATCATCGGTTGCGGCAAGCACGACGAATTGATGCAAACCTGCGCCGCATACAAAGAGATCGGCGATTCACAGATGGGAGGTGCTTTCCTTGAGTGATAAACCGCAAAAGGGTAAACATAAAACAGGTGTGTTTTGGCGCTTAAGTCAATATGTCCTGCAACAATGGCCGTTGTTTCTTGTCGCGTTGCTGTTGACGCTTGTCTCCAACCAGCTCGCGCTTTTAGGCCCGAAATATTCGGGCGCGGCAATCGATGCGATTGAATGGAAAAGCGGCGTAGATTTCCCCGCAGTTTTCGAAAATGTCGGATTGATGATCGGATGCTATGTGATTTCGGCGCTGCTCGCATATGTTCTCTCGATTGTGATGATCCGCTTGAGTCAGCGCATCATTTATAAAATGAGAAAGCAAGTGTTCGAGAAGCTGACAACACTTCCCGTGGAATATTTCGATACACACGCCACGGGCGATATCATCAGCCATTTGTCATACGACATTGACACCATCAACAGCACGCTGTCGCACGATCTTGTACAGGTTTTGACAAGCGTGTACACCGTGGTCGGCTCCTTGATCTTTATGTGGCAAATCTCCAAACCGATGATTTTGATTTTCGCTTTGACAGTACCCGCATCGTTGCTGTTCACACGGTATCGTTCCAAAAAAATTCGCCCGCTCTTTTCGCGGCGCTCCAAAAAATACGGCGAGCTCAACGGCTTTGCGGAAGAAATGCTCACCGGTTCGCGTACCATCGCCGCTTACGGACGACAAGAAGTAATTGCCTCACGGTTTAATGCCATCAACGACGAAGCGATGGACGCTTTTTACAAGGCGGAATATAACGCCGCTCTGCTTTTCCCCACCATCAATCTCATCAACAACCTTTCCCTCGCGCTGGTGGCGATCGTCGGCGGCGTTTTGTACATGTTTTCGCAAAACGGCACATTGCTGTCGACGTCGGTGTTTTTCATCACACTCGGCGGTGTGGCGCAGTTCGTACAATATTCTCGAAAATTCGCAGGCCCGATCAACGAATTCTCGAACATCCTTCACGAGATCCAATCCGCGTTTTCCGCGGCAGAACGCGTTTTCACCATTTTGGACGAAGAACCCGAAAAAGCGGATGAGGACAACGCCGCCTCACTCAAAGAGGTGGAGGGTGACGTTCGTTTTTGTGACGTAACGTTCGGCTACACAACGGACAAAACCGTTCTCAAAAACGTTTCCGTCACCGCTCAAAAAGGGCAAACGGTCGCAATCGTCGGCCCGACAGGTGCGGGCAAAACCACGATCATCAATCTGCTGATGCGATTTTACGATCACCAAAGCGGCGATATTCTCATCGACGGCACCCCGTCCGTTCACATCAAGCGCGCCGATTTGCGCGCGGCGTTCAACATGGTACTTCAAGACACATGGCTGTTTTGCGGCACGGTTTACGACAACATTGTATACGGACGCGAGGACGCCACCCCCGAAGAAGTGTATGCCGCGGCGAAATCCGCCAAGATCGACACCTTTATCCAGAGCTTGCCCGATGGCTACAACACAATGCTGTCCGACGACGGCGTCAACATTTCAAAAGGACAAAAACAGCTTATCACCATTGCACGAGCGTTTTTATCCAAGGCGCCCATTCTCATTCTTGATGAAGCCACCTCCAATGTTGATTCACGCACGGAGCTTCAAATCCAAAGCGCAATGACATCGTTGATGAAAAACAAAACGTGCTTCATCATTGCGCATCGGTTGTCGACCATCCAAAACGCAGACACCATTTTGGTTGTTCGGGACGGTGCGATCATCGAGCAAGGCACCCACGACGAGCTACTTCGTCGCGGCGGTTTTTACCATTCGCTGTATCACTCACAATTCCAATAATACAGATTTCTTTGACGGTGTTTCCATTCCCCGCCCGACCGTATCGGCGAAAAACCAAAAAAAGAATCCCTGTCGATGACAGGGATTCTTTTTTTACTTCAATTTTTCTTTGGCGACCGCGAGCATCAGCTTGATGCGGTTTTCTTGGTTGACCTTGGTCGCACCGGGATCGTATTCGATGTCCACGATGTTCAAACGCGGGTCCACGCGACGCACCTTGTTGATCATACCCTTGGCGGCCACGTGGCAAGGCAGGCAACCGAACGGCTGCACGATCACGATATTTTCATAGCCGTGATCGGCAAACTCCAGCATTTCGGCGGCGAGATACCACCCCTCGCCCATGCTGTTGCCGATGTCGATGACGCCCTCGGCGCGTTTTTTCAGATCGTTGACGCGCTCAGGCGGTACAAACGCCGGATTCGCTTCAATGGCGGAAATCAAGATGTCTTCCATCTTGAACATATACGCCATCATAATTTCCAAGATCGCTTTCTTGATCTTACTGCCGCCGTACAAACGCAGATCTTCAAGCGCACCGTTGGTTTTATACGCACCGAAGCTGAGGATACTCGGAACATACACTTCGCAATCCTGTTGCGCGAGGAATTCTTCCAAGTGGTTGTTGCCGGGCGCGGAATATTTCAAATACAGCTCGCCGATCACCGCCACTTTGACTTTGGGACGCTTTTCAATTTCAATCGCCGCAAAATCGTCGGCAATCGCTTTGAGATTGCGCTTCATCGCGCCAACGGAATAGCCGTGACCCTTCGAGAAGAGCTTGCCTAGTTTGTCCGTCCAATGTTCCAACACACGATCGGTCTCGCCTTGCTTGACCTCGTAAGGGCGCACTTGATTGCTCACGATCATCAACATGTCGCCGTAGACCAAGCCGGCAAACGCCATCAGCAACGTCACGGGTGTCAGGTTCAAACCGCTGTTGAGCTCCAATCCCCAGATGTTCGCGGAGATGAACGGTACATCGGGATAACCCGCTTTTTCAAACGCTTTGCGCATCAAATTGATATAGTTGCTGTCGCGGCAACCGCCGCCCGATTGCGTAATGACCATGGCGACTTTTTTGGGGTCGTATTTGCCGCTTTTCATCGTGGCAAGCATTTGACCCGTCGTCAGCATCGCGGGATAACACAAATCGTTGTGCAGGTATTTTTGCGCGAGCTGCAACACTTCGGGGCCTTCGTTTTCCATGATATCCACACGGAAACCCTGACGGCGGAAGATAGGTTGCAACAGTTTAAAATGGATCGGTGCCATGCTGGGAGAGAGGATCGTATAGTCCTTCTTCATTTTGAGAGTGAACTTGACGCGCTCTCGGTAATGTGACAGTTTACTCATGCTCTTTCCCCTTGTTTTCCTGTTCTATCGCCGCCATCAAGCTTCTCAAACGAATTTTGACAGCACCGAGATTGGTGACCTCATCGATTTTGATTTGGGTGTACAATTTGCCGCCCGCTTCCAAAATGCTGCACACCTCATCAGACGTGAGCGCATCCAGTCCGCAACCGAACGACACCAAATGTACAAGATACATATTCTTGCGGGACAACACATATTTCGCCGCCGAATACAAGCGGTGGTGGTACGTCCATTGGCTGAGCAAATTCACCTTGAATTTCGGTTCGAGGCACGCGACCGCATCCTCGGACACCACCGCAAAACCAAGACCGGCAATCAGTTTATGGATGCCGTGATTGATCTCGGGGTCGGCATGGTACGGGCGACCCGCCAACACGATGACTTTTTTGCCCTGTTGTTCCGCTTGACGGATGATCTCCTGTCCTTGGCGGCAAATATCCGCCATGTAGCCGTCGTACGCGGCATACGCCTTTTTGCACGCGGCGGCGACCTGCGCCTTTGTGAATCCACCGAAATGCTTTTGCAACACCTTGTGCATGCGCGCTGGGAATTCCTTGCGGACGTGCGGGCCGACATAATCATGAATATAACGGACGTTGCCGAAGTTCAGCGTATTCGCCTCAATGACTTCGGGATATCCCGCGACCACGGCGCAGTTGAAGCAGTTTTGCGCTTTCTTCTCATCAAAGTTGTAGGTCTGGCAGGGATAGAAAATGGCATCAACGCCCATTTCAATCAGTTGTTGAATGTGACCGTGAACCATTTTCGCAGGGAAGCACACCGTATCGGACGGAATGGTGCTTTGTCCCTTGAGATACAGCTCGCGGTTGGAATATCCGCTCATTTTGACCGTGAAGCCGAGTTCGCGGAACAGCGTGTTCCAGAACGGATACATTTCATACATATTCAGTCCCATGGGCAGACCGATGACACCCTTGGTGCCGTCGCCTTCAGGGAATGCGGAAAGCTTTTGAAGCTTGTATTCATACAGGTTGAGCGAATCGTCCTGCGCTTTGTTGGTGACGGGTTTTTCACAGCGGTTGCCGCCGATGAATTTGCGACCGCCGCCGAAATCGTTGACCGTCAGCTGACACTTGTTGTTACAACCGCCGCAGGTCACGCTTTTAATTTTATAGCTGAATTGCTTGATTTGCTCGTAAGACAAAATGCCCGACAAGCCATCGTGCGCTTTCATTTGCTTGGCGTACAACGCCGCGCCGTAGGCACCCATCATACCCGCAATATCGGGGCGAATGACATCGACGCCGATCTCCTGCTCGAACGCACGCAACACGGCGTTGTTGAGGAAGGTGCCGCCTTGCACGACAATTTTCTTGCCGAGTTCGTCGGCGGAATGCACGCGGATCACTTTATACAGCGCGTTTTTGACGACGCTGATGGACAGACCTGCGGAGATGTTTTCGATCGTCACGCCTTCCTTTTGCGCTTGCTTGACACAGGAGTTCATGAACACCGTGCAACGCGAGCCGAGGTCGACGGGATTGTCGCCGAACAGACCGAGTTGCGCAAATTCTTCCACGGGATAGCCAAGCGAGTTGGCAAAGGTTTGCAGGAACGAGCCGCAACCCGACGAACACGCTTCGTTCAAGAAAATGTTATCAATCGCGCCGTCGCGGATCTTGAAGCATTTCATGTCCTGTCCGCCGATGTCGATGATGAATTCCACGTCGGGCATGAAATATTTCGCTGCCGTGAAGTGCGCGACCGTTTCGACAACACCGATGTCGATGCCGAGCGCACTGCGCATCATATCTTCACCGTAGCCTGTGACGGCGGCGGAGACGATTTTGATATCGGGGTAGGTTTCGTACATGTCGATCAAGACATCTTTGACCACTTCGATCGGTTTGCCTTGATTGGATAAATAGCGAGAGAAAATAATCGCGCCGTCGGCGTCGGTCAATACCGCTTTCAAGGTCGTCGAACCCGAATCGATGCCGAGATAGGCTTCGCCGTCATAGGGCACGCCTTCCTTACGGGGAACGGCATGCGCGTTGTGACGCTCAATGAACGCGTCGTATTCTGCTTGATTGGTGAAGAGCGGCGTGAGCGCCGAATCGGCCGTAAATTCGGATTTTTCGCCGATGCGATCGAGCGCCTGTTGCAAATCGACCTTTTCTTCGGCGTAATATGCCGCGCCGAGCGCGACAAACACCAGCGAATCCTCAGGCCAGATACCCTCGCAACCGAGTGTTTCGTCGAACGCTTTGCGAAGCTCGGAAAGGAACGTCAACGGGCCGCCCAAATAGACGATCTTGCCCTCAATGGGGTGACCTTGCGCGAGACCCGTGATCGTTTGGTTCACAATAGCGTAGAAAATGCTGGCAGAGATGTCCTCCTTGCGAGCACCTTGGTTGAGAAGCGGTTGGATATCGGTTTTGGCAAACACGCCGCAACGAGAGGCAATCGAATAAATCTTCTCGTGATTCTTGGCAAGCTCGTTCATTTCGCCGGTTTCGATTTGCATGAGGCTCGCCATTTGGTCGGCGAACGCACCCGTACCGCCGGCACAGGTGCCGTTCATGCGCACTTCGAGATTGCCTTTGAGGAACAAAATCTTGGCGTCCTCGCCACCGAGTTCAATCACAACATCGGCATCGGGCAAGCGATGGTCCATCGCCACTTTGGTGGCATAAACCTCCTGTACGAAGGGTACACCTGCCTTCTCCGCCAGACCCATGCCTGCAGAGCCGGAGATCGCGCAGATGACCGGTTCCGTGATGTGAAACTGATCGATCAAGCCGCGAATCAATTCTTTGGTTTTTTCGGTGATCATGGCGAAATGACGTTCGTAGCTTTGGTGAATCAGCTGTCCTTCGTCATCCAACACGACACATTTGATGGTGGTAGAACCAATATCGATGCCGATTTTCATAGTCGTCTTTCCTTACTGAATCTTGTTGGCGTAATGTAAGTATTTGACTCCGATTCTGGACCATCGGAATCCCAGTTTTTTCAATTCCTTTACGGTGAAGGTGTTGCTGGTGACAATGTTTCGCGAAGCAGATGCGATGGTGTTGTAGAACGACAACACCGCCACTTCTTTATCGTTGATCGAACCGCGCAACGTTCTTTCGAACGTTTCTTTCGACACTCTTCGGACACCCCACCAGAAGAAGCGTCTTGCCAATACTTCCACGGTGAATGCACACGGGTTGTACAGGTTGTAAATGTTGTTCACGTGCTTGTGCAACGCCAAACGCACATATGCGTCGGCGCATTCATCCACAGGCGTGAAATCGATCGGATATTCCGCAAGTTCTTGGCTGTACATACCGACTTTGATCAGACCGCGGAAGCGGTCGAGGAAGCCGTTGTCTTGGGCGTTGCGTTGGAACTTGCCGTCCGATTTGCGCCACGTCAGATTGCCGATGCGCAAAATATTGGCTTTCAAGCCGTTTTCTCGAGCAAGCAGCACGAGTTCTTCCGCTTTATACTTCGAATGGATGTACACGTTTTGCGAGTAGTTTTGACCGATGTCAAGCACAAACTCGTCGAACGTTGCGTGGGGATTGGTTTGCTCGACCGTGCCCGAGCCGTTGACGCTCGCCGTGGACGTATGCTGCAACACCGCGTCCGCTTCCATGCAGAAGTCGATAACGGTTTGCGTGCCCGTCACGTTGGTCAATTCCAAATCCTCGTAATACCCCGCGTGGCTGACGTTCGCCGCCGTATGGATAACCATATCCACGTCGCTCGCCAGTTGTTTATACGCTTCATCCGACAGACCGAATTGCGGTCTGGTGATATCGCCGATGGCGACTTCGTACACAAAGCGCTTGTATTCCTTCGGGAAATAGTATTTCAACAAGCTGTGCAAACGCTCTTCGCTTCGCACAAGGCAAATCACGCGCAGCTTGCGCTTGAGAAGCTCGCGCAGAACATGCGTGCCGAGATAGCCCGTCGCGCCGGTGAGCAGGATGCAGGAGATATCCTTTTCGTAAGGCACATTGGCGTTGCGGGTGATGCACGCGTTGATGTCGGTGATACGGCTTTCTTGTTCCGTTTCGCTGCCGCTCATCAACAGCACGCCTTCAAGCAGTTCGGCGGTGGGACACTCGTAGAGTTCTTGTGCTTGGACACCCAAAAGAACCGCCGCTTCAAGAGCCGACAGGCTATCGCCGCCGACATCAAAGAAGTTGTCTTTGATGCCGATGTTTTTCGTGCCCAAGACTTTTTCGAAAGCGCTCACGATCTTTTTTTGCATCTCCGTGGTGGGCGGAACATGCGGAACATTCTTTCTGTCGATCAACTGCTGGATCATTTGGATCGTTTCTTTGCGCTTGATTTTCATGGTCGTGGTTTTCGGGAAATCGCGCGCCACAAAATCGAGTGCCACCACGCGTTTGTAAGACGGCAGATGGTTGTTGATCTCTTTGACTTTCAAACGAATGGTTTTGCGCACGTTTTTATCGTTGATGTCCGTCGGTTGCACCGCCGCGGCGATCTTGCCGTTGGATTCATACACGATGACATCCTTGACGCCTTCGATGGTGGAAAACTGTGCTTCCAACTCTTCGGGATAGATGTTTTTGCCGTTGTCCAAAATGATCAGGTTTTTGGAACGGCCCGTAATATACAAATAGCCGTCGTCGTCAAAATGGCCCAAATCACCGGTGCGCAGATAGCCGTCTTCGGTGAACGCTTCGGCGGTGGCTTCAGGGTTTTTGTAATAACCGAGCATGACGCCGGAGCCTTTGACGAGAATCTCGCCGTCGTCAATTTTGACGTCCATATATGACACGGGTTTGCCGACGGAATTGAAACGGTTCTTGGTCGGATTGTTCGCCGAGATGAGCGGCGCGCATTCCGTCAAACCGTAGCCTTGATACATATTGATGCCGAATTCGTCAAACAATCGAGCGACTTCTTCACGAAGCGCCGCGCCGCCGACGATCACATTCGTCAAATTACCGCCGAATTTCTTCAGCAAGCTCTTATACAAACGGCGTCGCACATCAATGCACAAGGCTCTGAGCACGCGATTGATTTTTCTGGCAAACACGATTTTACGCGCATTACTGCCGCTTTGAATGCCTTCCAGCACTTTCTTGTGAAACGCTTCGGCAATGGCAGGAACCGCCAAAATAACCGACGGTTTAAATCGATTCAAATTGCTGACAATGTTTTCGAGTTTATCGTTGATGCAAATCGTGGCACCGCAATACATCACGCCCAAATTGTCGACCGTCAGCTCAAATGTGTGATAAATCGGGAGAACGGACAGCACCACGGGTTCGCATTTCAAATTTTGCGTGTAATCCAGCTTATAGATCTCGTTGATGTTGGAGACGATGTTGCGTTGACTGAGCATGACACCCTTGCTGACACCGGTGGTGCCGGAAGTGAACAAAATCTCAGCAAGCGCATCGGGATCGATCTTGGGCAATTCCGTATGTTCCGTGCGCAAAATGTCTTGAAAAGCCACATCGGAGAAGCAATGGATCTCTTCCACCTTCTCGTTCACGCGATGAATCTCGGAAGAGAGGAATTCAAATTCCTCAGACAGGAACACCACTTCCACATCGCCGAGCGAGAGAAGATTCAAAATGTCGCTTGCGGGAAGCATTTTGTCGATCGGAATTGCCACATTGGCGCTGCAAGCAATGCCTAAAAACGTGGTCACCCAGGAATAGGAGGAAGCGCCGATGATGGCGACGTGCTTGCCCTTCCAACCCTTTTTCACAAACCAAGAGGCCACGGCATATATATCTTTTTTAAATGTATTAAAGCTTCTGTTTACCACGTTATCCTCAACGATATAGCGATAAACATCTCGGTCACCGTAATGTCGCGCGATTTCGTTGACGAAATCCTGTAAATCGACGACATCTCTCAAATGAGACAGGTTTCTTTTCATACACGAAAACTCCGTTTCAAACAAATCTTTCATTTGGCGTGTAGTCTATCAGCATAAGGAATCCCAATGCTCCCAATTTAAAAAAGAACATAAATATGGACTTTAATATTATACAGCATTTCCGTCGTAATTTATGAACAAAACGTGAACAATCGAGCTTTTTGTTAAAAAGAGTCGAAAATTCCGCCGCGTTTTTCCAACCCCTTCCTTTCAACGCGGAAAGGCTTGGGAATTCGACGGTCAGGGCTTGCAAATTGCGCAATAAACAGCCTATGAAACGACATCAAAAGCGGCGGAATGCTCCCCTCCGAACAGCAAAAAGACAACGCGCTATAATGAGTTTGTTGAAAAATCAACAAACTCATTATAGCGCAGACTCGTTGCTTTGTCAACAAAAATCAAAAAAGGAGCAAGTCCGTCGACTTACTCCTTTTTTTGTCATATTTACGCGTTATAACACAACCGAGACAAGCATCTCGCGGACATCGGCGGTGTTGACCGTTGCGTCGGCGTTGTAATTCGCCGCACGTTGTTGCCATTCACTCAAAACCGTCATGTCCAGCAAGCTCGTCAGAATCAAGCGAGCATCCATGGTCGTCGCATCGCCGTCGCCGTTGACATCCCCGCTTACGCACAGGATGTACGCTTTTTTCGTTGTTCCGTTTTCCTCAATAGCCACCGTCATCGAGGAAGCAACGGTGTTTTCTGCCTTCAAAAGCGCGCCGTTTGCATCGCGCACAACCACGCCGTTCGCGTTATCCAATCCGCTCAACAACTGCCCAACAGTCGTCATCGCGGGAATCTCCGTAACATACCGATCGTCCACCGCAAACACCGACGATGTGAGCACGTTCGGAATCGACGCCGGCGCAAACGTTGCCGTACGCAATGTCATGTACGAGTCTTTGGCGCCCATGATGTAATACGTGACCGCGACTACATCCAGCATACCGTCGGCGGGCATGTGCCCCACGCGACGCAGGTACGCCGCCACATCCACCGAAACGGCAACCTCACCGCCACCGAACTCTCCGTTTGCTTCCTCGGCGAGCGCGGCGATATTGGCGGATTGATAACTGCCGTCAGCGGCGATGTATTGCAACACGGCATTGAAATGCGCCGTGCCGTTTTTCTCGAATTGAAGCAGCGGATATCGCGTCAAATCCACCGTGCGGCGGCACACCATATACGCCGAGGGCCACGACCACGCCGCCGTCACACCGTTCGTCAGCGTGACGGAACCGTCGGCATGATAGGTCGGTACGATGCCCTCCCCTTTGTCGTTGTAATCATACAACGACAAGCCGGCATGTGCGGGAAGCACCGACAACGATGTATCCCAAACGGGTTCGATATTGTTATAGCCGTTCTTTTTCATGATCGCGGGATAATCTTTGTAAGCAACGTTGACATCCAAATCACCGACAACGCCGTCATATACGCCCTTCCACGAATACTGCCACATGCCGCTAAACGCGCTGTGATCCTGCTCTTCGGGAATAAACTCGGGAATGCCTTCCACATACGCGACATACGCGTACCAAACGTCGTAAACATCGGTGTAGGTCGGTTGCAATTTGGTCAGTATGTCGTAACCGGCGTATACGCCGGGGAAATACCCCGCCGCCTCCAACGTTTGCGCCCAACCGAGACACAACTGCGTTAGTTCGTCGGATGTAAGAGCTTCGTGTCCGGGGCGGTCGCCACCGTTGCCGGGATCTTCGACATCGTAATAAATCGGGTATTCAAACGAAAGATCGTATTGTTCGAACAAATCGATGCACCAAGAGGCATCTTCCGCCGCTCCGTCATAGGTCGTTGCCAACGCATAAAAATAGACGCCGACACCGAGCCCTGCGTTTTTGGCGCTTTCGTACAATCTCAAAAACGCGTCATCGATCGTGTTTTGTCGCGTTCCTGTGCCTTCAAAGCCGACACGCAAAATCACAAATTCACAACCGCCCTCTTTCATTTTTTCGAAATCGAGACGAGAATAGTCGGGATAATAGCCACCGACATTCCAAAACGATACATCACAGCCGTATGCCTTAATCGCACTTGACGGCGACTTTTGACCGCCGCCGACAGGTGCGGCCGTAACCGACATCGGCGCCAGTATTAACAAACACGCCAAAAACATGATCATCATACGCTTTGCAGAGGAATTCATGAGATCAACCTCCTTTTCTTCTCGCTTACAGCATATCATACATCGTATACAAGAACAAGACTTTTTGCCACATTTTTCCCTAAAATTTGCAACCGCTCCGAATCTTGTGCGTTTTGCGCGATTGGTGTTGCATATTGCGTTAAAAAATGCTATAATGGTATATATTTGATATATTTTTAACAAACCCATTTACAAAGGAGAGTTGACTTATGAAAATCACGGTATGCATCGGTAGTTCCTGCCACATCAAAGGTTCGCGCAAGGTGGTCGAAGGTTTGCAACAGCTGATCGCTGACAATCATCTGGAAGACAAGGTTGAACTCAGCGGCACATTCTGCATGAACAAATGCCAACAGGGCGTTTGCGTGTCTGTCGACGACGTGTTTCATTCGGTGAGTCCCGAAACAGTAGTCGATTTCTTCAATGAATGTGTATTAGCTGAGGTGTAATGTCCATGCTCATCCAAATTTGTGTCGGTAGTTCTTGCCATTTGAAAGGCTCCCAAGACATCGTGGAGCTGATGCAACAAGCGGTCGCCGAACATCACCTGGAAGACAAGGTGGTGCTGTCGGGTTCGTTTTGCATCGGAAAATGCAACAGTGTCGGTGTGACGGTTCAAGTGGACGATACGGTTCATGTCGGCATCAACCGAGAGAACTTCAAAGACTTTTTCGCACAACATGTGTTGGCGGTACTGGATCAATGAAAGGATCTGACGGATCATGCCCAATTGTTTAACGTTAAAAAAATCCAACTGTAAGCATTGCTATAAATGCATTCGCCACTGCCCCGTGAAAGCGATCCGCTTTTCGGGCGAGCAGGCGCACATCATCAACAACGAATGCATCCTGTGCGGACAATGCTTTGTCGTGTGTCCGCAAAACGCCAAAGAGATCGTCAACGAAACCGAAAAGGTGAAAGTGTTTTTACAAAGCGGCGATCCCGTTGTCGTCAGTTTGGCTCCCTCGTTTATCGCCAACTACGACGGCGTCGGCATCGAAGCCATGCGCAAAGCACTCAAAGCCCTCGGCTTTTACGATGTGGAGGAAACATCGATCGGCGCGACGGTCGTCAAAAACGAATACGAACGCATGTTGCGCGAAGAACAACACGACATCATCATTACGTCGTGTTGCCATTCGGTCAATTTGCTCATCCAAAAGCATTTCCCGAAGTCGCTGGAATTTTTAGCCGATGTGGTGTCGCCGATGCAAGCGCATTGTCTGGACATCAAGAAACGCATCCCGAACGCCAAAACGGTATTTGTCGGTCCCTGTGTCGCCAAAAAGGACGAAGCGGAGCATTACGCGGGCATCGTCGACGCGGTGCTGACGTTTGAAGAATTGACCAACTGGCTTGAAACGGCGGGCATCACGCTCGACAAAGAGATGGATCAAACCGAAAACAGCCGTGCACGCTTCTTCCCCACTACAGGCGGCGTGCTCAAAACCATGGCGCAGGATATGCCCGGTTATTCCTATTTCGCGATCGACGGTGTTGAAAATTGCATGACAGTGCTCAAGGAAATTGAAAGCGGCACCGTTCACAACTGCTTCATTGAAATGTCGGCTTGCGTGGGAAGTTGCATCGGCGGCCCGATTATGGAAAAATACAGCCGCTCCCCGCTCAAGGATTTTATGGCAATCGCTTCCTATGCGGGCAACCACGATTTCGACGTTACGCAACCGTCCGCGGGCGAACTGCGCAAAACCTTCGGGTACATCGAGCAAACCTCCCCCGTTCCGACGGACATGGAAATTCAAAATATTTTGCGACAAATGGGTAAATTCAAGCCCGCTCACGAACTGAACTGCGGTTCGTGCGGCTACAACACCTGCCGCGACAAAGCGATCGCCATTTTCCAAGGCAAGGCGGATATTTCCATGTGCTTGCCGTTCTTGAAAGACAAAGCAGAAAATTTCTCGGATACGATCGTGCAAAACACCCCCAACGGCTTGTTTGTTCTCAACGAAAACCTCGAAGTGCAACAAATCAACAATGCCGCCAGACGCATCATGAACATCCGCGCGGCATCCGATATTCTCGGAGATCAGATCATCCGTATTTTGGATCCGACGCCGTTTGCGACGGTGCTTCACACCGGTCGTAACATTCACAACCAACGCATCTATTTGGCGGAATATGCACGCTATGTGGAGCAAACGATCGTGTATGTCCGCGATTCGCACCTGCTTGTATGCATCATGCGCGATGTAACCGATGAGGAATCGGAGCGCGAAAAGAAAGAAAGCATCAGCCGCCAAACGATCGAGGTTGCCGACGCGGTGGTCGAGAAACAAATGCGTATCGTACAGGAAATCGCGTCGCTTCTGGGCGAAACCGCCGCCGAAACCAAGATTGCGCTCAGCAAGCTGAAGGAGTCGATTACGGATGAATGATTTGTGCGCCGATATCGGCTATAAAAGTATCAATCACTTCGGCGAAGAACTGTGCGGCGACCACGTCGACATCATCGACCGCAACGATAACGACACCGTTATCGTATTGGCGGACGGACTCGGAAGCGGCGTTAAAGCCAGCATTTTGTCCACACTGACATCGAAGATCATCTCGACGATGATGGCGGAAGGACTCCCCATCGAGGAATGTGTCGAAACCATCGCCCAAACGTTGCCGGTGTGTTCGGTACGCGGTGTGGCGTACTCAACGTTCACGATCTTGCATTTGATCAACAATCAAACGATGGAGATCATTCAATACGACAACCCGCACGTCATCATGCTTCGCGGGGGCGACAACTTTGAATATCCTCGCACGGAAATGACCATCGGCGGCAAGAAGATTTTTAAATCGGTGATCTCGCTTCGCGAGGACGATATCTTCGTCGCGATGAGCGACGGCTGTCCGCACGCGGGCATCGGACTTGCCTACAACTTCGGTTGGAAGCGCGAGGAGATCATCAAATTCGTGGAAGGCATTGCCTCGATCGGATACACCGCCAAAACACTGTCCACGCAACTGGTGGACGAATGCGACAAGCTGTACGGCTACAAACCCGGTGACGATGCGACGGCATGTGTGGTGAAAATCCGCAAACGCGTACCGATGAATTTGTTGTTCGGCCCGCCCGCCAATCGCGACGACGGTGACCGCATGATGTCGCTGTTTTTCTCCAAAGAAGGCAAACACATCATTTGCGGAGGCACGACTTCGTCGATCGCGGCAAAATATTTGCATAAACCGCTTCGTGCTTCGCTGGATTTCAATCAATCCGACATCCCGCCCATCGCTTATTTAGAGGGCGTCGATTTGGTCACGGAGGGCGTCATCACCGTCAACCGCGTGGTGGAATATGCCAAAGATTATCTCGGCGAAAACAAGCATTACGAGCATTGGAGTTATAAAAACGACGGCGCTTCGCTCATCAGCCGTTTGCTGTTTGAAGAAGCAACGGACATCAATTTCTATGTCGGACGCGCCATCAACCCCGCTCACCAAAACCCCGATCTTCCCATCAATTTCAGCATTAAAATGAACTTGGTCGAAGAATTGTCAAAGAGTCTCAAACAGATGGGTAAACGCATTAAGGTCAGTTACTTTTAAGAGGAGATTTTTCGAACATGAGAAAGTTTGATACAAAAGTTCAACACTTAAAATACAAAGTGTTGCGCGAAGTCGCCAGACAGGAATGGAACGGCACGTTGCTTGACAATGTGCTTGATATTCCGAAAACCATCGTCCCCGGAAACGTGCCGACGATGCGTTGCTGTGTGTACAAAGAGCGCGCGATTTTGGCAGAGCGCGTCAAGATCGCGATGGGCGGCGACCGCGACAATCCCAATCCGATTGAAGTGATCGACATCGCGTGCGACGAATGTCCGGCGGCGGGATACGAAGTGACGGCATCGTGCCGTGGCTGTCTTGCCCACCGTTGCGAAGACGTGTGCAAACGCGGCGCCATTTCGTTCGATCACAATCACGTGGCGCATATTGATAAATCCAAATGCGTCGAATGCGGACAATGTGCGAAGGTTTGTCCCTATTCCGCGATCATCAACCGCAGCCGTCCTTGCAAGGTTGCGTGCAAAGTTAAGGCGATTACCATCAACGACAACAACGCGGCGGCAATCGACAACGAGAAATGCATCCAATGCGGCGCGTGCGTGTATCAATGCCCGTTCGGTGCCATTTCCGACAAATCGTACATTCTCGATGTGATCCGTTTGCTCAAAGGCAGTAACGGCAACGAGGACTACAAGGTCTATGCACTTGTGGCGCCGTCAATCTCCAGCCAGTTCACCTACGCCAAGCTCGGACAGGTGATCACCGCACTCAAAAAACTCGGCTTCTACACGGTCGTCGAAGCGGCACTCGGCGCGGATATGGTGGCATATTCCGAATCGCGCGAGCTCGCCGAAAAAGGCACGCTGACAAGCTCCTGCTGTCCGGCATTTGTGCAATATGTGAAGTCGGCATTCCCGCAACTCCTACCCTATGTGTCGCACAATCTATCCCCGATGGCGGCGCTCGGCAAATACATCAAAGACTCGACACCGAACGCTAAAATCGTGTTCATCGGGCCTTGCACGGCCAAGAAAGCCGAAGCACAGCTCGACAGCGTGAAGCCGTATGTCGATGCGGTGTTGACGTTTGAAGAGTTGCAAGCACTGTTTGATAGCCGTGACATGGACATTCCATCGTTCGAGGAAGGTGTGCTTGACAATGCGTCGTACTACGGTCGTATTTTCGCACGTGTGGGTGGTTTGTCCGACGCGGTAACGCAAGCACTTATCGAGCAAAGCATCGATTTTGACCTCAAGGCGGTCGCATGCGACGGCATCGAGGAATGTCGCACAGCGCTGTTGAAGCTCAACAAAAACGTGCTTGACGGCAACTTCATCGAAGGCATGGCTTGTATGGGCGGTTGCATCGGCGGCGCGGGTTGTCTGACCCACGGCCCGAAAAACAAAGCGCAGGTTGACGAATACGGACGCGAGGCACTTGAGAAAACCATCGGCGACGCATTGTCGCTGCTGTAAAACGCATATAACAAAACGGCAAGGATCAAAAATCCTTGCCGTTTTTTCATGCAACTCTCTACTATATTTCGATTTGCAGGGATAGCAAAAAATACCGTGTGATTTGCGCAGGAGTCAAGCGCATACCATCGGCGATCCACCAATGGATCGATGCCGTCAACGCATTCACAATATGATGAATCCAATAATCCTGCGGCAATGCGGGCGGCTTTGCTTGTTCGAATACGGCATATTGCGATTCCACCATGGTTGTCAAGCCGCTCTTAAAGTACGCCCAAAACAAGTCGTTATTGCGGCAGGAAAGCAAGTTGAGCAGACGATGATCGTTCTGTTGCAAATGGGCAAACAGATGCTCAAATACCGAAGGCGGCGCATCACAGTCAAAAATATGGCGATGCTCCTCATTTTGCGCGGCGGCATCGAAAATGTGACAAAACAGTTCTTCGCTCAATTTCTTAAGCAAATCGTCTTTGGTTTCGAAATGCGCGTAAAATGTGGCTCTGCCGATGTCGGCACGCTCGATGATGTCGCCGACGGTGATGCGATGATACGGCTTTTGAGACAGCAACTGCGTAAACGCCGAAAAGATGGCTTCACGCGTTTTGCGTTGACGTCGATCCATGACGGTTCCTCCCATACAATTCTCTGAAAATGTTCCGTATCGAACACGGACTCCGTTTTGTATCTGGCTTTCTTTTACGATAACGGCTATCATAATAACCGAATAATATGTTCCGTATATAATGTATTGTATCGTAAATTTCACAAAAGTCAAGAGGAGGAATTTTTATGAGAAGCGACCGAAGCATTTTGATCGCCTGCGTGCTCAATCTGTTGTTTTCGATTTTGGAAGGTGTGGGCGGATGGATGAGCGGCAGTGCCGCGATTTTGTCCGATGCCGTGCACGATTTCACGGACGCGCTCGGTTTGGGGCTTTGTTGGGTGATGGAAACCGTGAGTCGGCGGAAGCCGAACACAACATACACGTACGGATATGCGCGGTATTCGGTATTGAGCGGCATTGTGGTGTGCGGCGCATTGGTAATTGGGTCGGGATTGGTGATCGCGCATGCCGTCGAGCGGCTTTTCCACCCGCTCCCGTTGCATTACACAGGTATGATCGTGCTGTCGTTGATCGGTATTGCCGTCAATCTTGCAGCGGCGCTCTTCACCAAACACGGGCATTCCTCGGGCGAAAAAGCCGCGCATTTGCATGTGCTTGAAGATGTATGGGGCTGGATCGTGGTGTTGATCGGCGCGGTGATTGCGCAGATTATGAATATTTCCTGGATCGATCCTGTTTTGTCGATTGTGTTGGCGATTGTCATGGGATACAAAGCAATCAGACGGCTTTGCACCGATATCCCCATTTTGCTGGATCGCGCACCGCGCGGCATCGATACCGCCGCCGTTCACCGCAAATTGTGTGCACTTGCCAATGTCGTTGACGTGCATCATCTGCACATTCGCAGTTTGGACGGGATCGAACACGAAGCGACGATGCATGTGGTATGCGACGGTGACATTGCTGCCGTCAAGCGCGCTGTACGCGAAACGATGGCACACTTCGGGATCACGCACGTAACGATCGAAACCGAGAGAGTGAGCGATGGTTGTCAAGAACGTACATGCATCGCCGTACATCATCACACGCCTTGAATATACCACGTACGCAAACAAAAAAGCACCCTCAAAATGAGGGTGCTTTTTATCATTTAAACAGAATGACCAAGAATTGCGACACAAGTACGACTGCGATCAACGCGATCGGATAGGTCGCCGCATACGCGGAAGCCACCGCTTCCGTGCCGGACACACCGATGAGGGTGCCGAGCGCAGGAGTCGAGGTCATGCCGCCCGTCAACGAACCGAGGTTGTTGAGCAGACTGAGTTTCAGAACGTACTTCGCAAAGAAGAAGCCGATAAGCATCGGAACGAGGGTCATGATCGCACCGTAGACAAAGTACATCACGTCGAAGTTTTCAACGAACTCCGCACCGCCGGGGATACCGGCGCCGACAAGGAACAACACAAGACCCATTTCACGAAGAAGTTTCAACGTGTGGGAATCAGGCATGACCGACAGTTTACCGAAGTTGCCGAAATGGCCAAACACAAGCGCCACCATCAAGCAACCGCCCGTCGCCGTCAGCGAGAAGCAGGTGCCATTGAGACCGCTGGCCGACAGCGGAATTTTGATGGCACCGACGATGATGCCGAGCAGTGCCACAAGAGAAAACACTGCAAAGCCGTGGCCGTCAAGTTTAAAAAGATTTTTCTTTTCTTTTTTTGCTTCGCCGCCGGAAACCGTCTCCAGTTTTGCACGCTCATCAGCCATGTTCGCTTTCATGAGTTTCGGCACGAGTTGCACAAACAGCACAACGCCGAGAACACCGAAGATGTACGCGATACCATGACCGACCGATACAAGGCCTTCATATTCCGTCGCGACTGTCGCTTTTGCGGCAGAAAAAGCGGGGGTTGAGGTAAGGGAGCCGGAAAGCAAGCCGACAATCATCGCGGTAAAGCCTTCCGATGTTTCAATCGAAGCTCCATAGCCGAACACTTTGCCGAGATAGATACAGCCGATCGCCGACAAGCCGCCCGCCAAGATGATCACAAGTCCGAGCAAAACATACGACTTAAAGTTCTTTTTGAGGTTGCCGAAAAATTTCGGACCTGCAATAAAGCCGACCGATGTAACAAAGAACACCAAGCCGATGCGCTCAATAATGGTAAGCGCTTGATCGACATATTGGGTTTCTACACCCTTGTGCGTCAATTCCGTTGCAAGGGGCTCAAAGAACAGAGCACCAAACACCAATGCCACGATAAACACGCCGGCATCACCAAGCGACACACCTTTGATCGTGATACGACCGAGTGCATAACCAACAAACAGCACGCCGAACAAGCTGAAAATCAAAAACCAAATGCCTGTAATCGGCACAACGCCGCCAAACAATTCCATAGTAAAAATCCTCCCTTGATTAGATGCTCTTGAGTTTGGTGTAGTTCGGGAGGAGTTTCGGAGAAACCGCATCGGTTTCGATCGATGCGTTCTTGATCTCGTTCTCGAAAGCGTCAATGTGCGAGAGTGTCAGTGCACCGACAACGGCATCTTTCGCCGCGACCGCCGCATGGATACCGGCGCTGCGACCGAAGACGATGATGTCGAGGAGCGAGTTGCCCATCAAGCGGTTTTTGCCGTGGATGCCGCCGACAGCCTCACCAGCAACGAACAGGTTCTTGATGTTCGTCGTCATACCGTCGGGCGTGATGTCGAGGCCGCCGTTTTGATAGTGCAGGGTCGGGTAAACAAGGATCGGCTCCTTGCGGATGTCGATGCCGTATTCCATGAACATACGCATCATAGCGGGAATGCGCTTCTCGATGGTGCCTTCGCCGCCGATCGCTTCGATCATCGGGGTGTCGAGCCACACGGCCGTGCCGTTGGCGGTCTCAAGACCGTTGTCACGGTCGGAGCACTCACGGATGATGGATGCCGCGGTCACGTCACGGGTCTCCAGCGGATGCATGAAGACTTCACCGTTTTTGTTGACGAGCTTCGCGCCGAGCGAACGCACCTTCTCGGTGACGAGCGCGCCGAAGATTTGGGTCGGATGCGCCGCACCCGTGGGGTGATATTGCAGGGTCTCCGCATAGAGCAGTTTCGCGCCTGCACGATAACCGAGGACAAGGCCGTCCGCGGTCGCGCCGTAGTGGTTGGAGGTCGGGAAGCCTTGATAGTGCATACGACCGGCGCCGCCCGTCGCAATGATGACGGTCTTGGCTTTCGCCACGAACAGTTCTTTGGTCTCCATGTTCATGAGAACCGCGCCCGCCGCATTGCCGTTTTCGTCGAGGATCAATTCGATCGCCGCGGTGAAATCGACCACGGGGATTTGACGGTTGAGCACTTCGTCACGCAGGGTACGCATGATTTCCGCACCCGAGTAGTCCTTCGCCGCGTGCATACGCTTGCGGGACGTACCGCCGCCGTGAGTGGTGACCATCGTGCCGTCGGCTTCTTTGTCAAACTCAACGCCGAGTTTGGAGAGCCATTGGATCGCTTCGGGAGCGTCGCACACGAGCTTCGAAAGAAGATCCCGCTTCGGGGCGAAGTGACCGCCGCCGAACGCATCGACAAAGTGGATCGCGGGCGAGTCGTTGGGTTTGTCGGCCGCTTGGATGCCGCCTTGCGCCATCAT
>JAZTZV010000042.1:0-4425 GCA_045637645.1 Acutalibacteraceae bacterium
AGGACACACTTCTCTTTCCTCGCCAACAACAAATAAATGCCTTTGCAGATTCGTTCTGCAAGGGCATTTATTATTTCTGCTATTATTCCCACGAGGGTGATGGACATCAAAATCTTAATTTCTATTATATTCTATAATACTATTGCTGATATCGTCTAATATAACAAAACAGAAAAATTTGACAGATTTTGTCTTTCACACACTTTTTGCATTTGTTTTGTCGGCGGTATAACCGATGGCTTTGTTATCTTTTCCGTAAATGCAAACCGCAATGATTTTAGAGATTTCATCGGTTGATTTATCGCACCCGTTTTTCAACCATTCCATGACAACAGCGTTGATTCCGTTCAGATAATACATCATCACATATTGTCGGATATCCGACGGATAACAAAATCTCTCCAAAATCGGGTCAAATACGTTTTCGAACAGCCGCTTATAGACATCTTCGAAACCCAACGTTTTATTATGCAACAATGCTGTTGCAAACACGTCTTTGTGGTCTTTAATATACGTGAAATACGGTGTTAAATATGTGTCACAAATAAACACCAATTCATGCGGTTCACAGTTTGAAATACGAAAGGCGACCGATTGTTTATCGACCGGGAAATATGACAAGAATCCATCCAACAAGTACCGTGTCGTTTCATTCAGCAAGTCACCTATCGTTTCATAATGCAAATAAAATGTGGAACGATTTACCCCTGCTGTTTGACATATCTCGCTGACTGTAATATAGTCAAACGGTTTTGTTTTCAGCAAGGAAATCAATGCCATATCCATTTTTTGAGCGGTATTAAAATACTTGCTTTCGGATTTGTTCATATCTCCACACCTTATCGATTTTGATTATTTATCGGCGATTTCACGGGCGAGTTGCACGATTTCATAGGCATATTTTGCCTTGCCTTTTTCAAGCAATTTCTTATAAATCGGATAATTCACGCCGCAACCGATAAGCCCAACAACGCCGACCGCAATGCCGAGCACCATGCTGTTTCCGATCACTTGCATCGCCAAGGACATGCCTGTTCCGAAAATAAGCGCGAAAACAATACCCCACGAATACGTGAAAATCGTAGCGGGGAGTTTGGCACGGTTGTCCAGCTTTTTCAGAGCAACGATTTTCGAGTCTTCTTTCGGCGCATAGTCCTTTGCAATGGATTCTGCTAAAATTTTGTCTGTGTTCATTTTTGAGAACCTCCTTTTCATATTGTAACTGCATTTTACACCATCCAAAAGAACAAATGAACAACATGGATCCGAAAATGTGTTGACTTAAAGGCAAAGTTCCGAATATGAATCACAAGATTTTGCGTCCGATCGCCGTAACGAAAAACTGCCGCTTCACAGAAGCGGCAGTTTTAAAAAACGTATTGTTTTTATGCGAGCACCGCGAACAGCATTTCGCGCACGTCCGCCGTCGAGAGCGTACCGCTTCCGTCGAAGTCCGCCGCCGCTTTTTGCGCATCGCTCAGCGTCTCACTACCGGTGAGGAAGCTGATCAGCAAGCGAGCATCCATCGTCGAGACTTCGCCGTCGCCGTTGACATCGCCGAGGTCGACCGTCTCGCCCGTCAGCGAGCCGCTGTTATATTCGCCGTCGTTCACATACGTGACAGAGGCACTGCGCGACACCTGCAACGCTTTGAGCGTCAAGGTGCCCTCGCCCGCAAGGGAGACCGTCACGGACTTGATCGTGCTCGAAGCGGGAATGCCGCCGTTCCACTCATAATAACCCGCGAAATACATCTCCACGTTGTGGTTGCCGGCGGGCAATGCCGTGGGGGCGGTTTGCAAATCGAATACGTTGAAGAATTCGTTGCGCAGTTCGATCGTCGCATCGCCGTTGGCGTTGGTCAGTTCTATCGTCACGTTAAACGGTGCCGTAGCGTTGACATCCATCAACAGCTTCGTCAGATCGGCAGGGCTGAAGTCGGCGTTCGGGGTGAACTTCACGCTGTAACCCGCGTCGCTGTCCGCCGCCATCGTCAGCACGCCGTCGTCATACGTGAACGAACCCGTACCGCCGATTTGTTGCGCATCCTTGTTGTACAGCGAGTGATAGGAACCCGCCACATCGAATTTTTGTGTGAACTTGAGATCATAGAGCTTGACGTAAGAATCGAGCTCGCCGATGACGTAGTAGGTCACCTTTGTGAATTTCACATTGCCGCTTGCGGGCGCGTGACCGAGGTTGCGGATATAAGAGCCGACGTCATAGAACTCTTCGAGATAGCCTGCGGGGAAGTCGGTGCCGTCGATTTTGGCGACGTCAGACAAATGGAGCTCATGGGCTTCAGCATTTTTATCGAGATAGGTCAGCACCACGTTGAATTGTGCCGTGCCGTCCTTTTTCACGTAGAGATAGCCGTTGTTGACGGCATCAAAGCTGTTTTCATACGCCATGTACGCCGACGGCCACGTCCACTCGCCTTCGCTTCCCGCACCGTTGTACAGCGTGACCGAGCCGGTCGCATCGTTGTTCCAGAACGGCCAGATCGCGCCTCGACCGTCGAAATCGTTGAGAACCAATTGAGATTCATTGGGCATCAGGTTGTTGTTGGTTGCCCAGTTTGCCTCCGTCCATTTCGCATACAGTGTGAAGTCATACGGAACAGGGGTGTTAAAATCGTAGGGATCGGTGAGTTCGGGGTTGCAATACCAACCCGCGAAATCGAAGCCATACTTCGTCGGGTTCGAAGGTTTGGTCAATTTTTGACCGTTGACCACCTTCACATCCGCCACTGACGAACCGCCGTTGGATTCAAAGGAAATCGTGTGCTTGACGACCACGTTGTTGTAGCCGTAAGTCTCCATGATGGTCGGGTAATCGCGGAACGCGACGTTACAGTCGAGCGGCCAACCCACCGAAGATTCATACCAGTACGAACCCTCGTAGGACGGTTCCGACCAAGAATCGCTGTACCACTTATATTGCCACATGCCGTACGTCACGCTGAAATCGATTTTACCCAAGCCATCCACATCGACGACCGTGCTTTCGGCAGGTTTGAACTGCGGGCCGCTGTCCGAGTTTCTTAAAGGCTTCGGCACCCAGGTGTCGTAGTTGAAGTTGCTCGAGTTTTGCAAGTTGGTCATCGCGCAACCGATATTCGAATAGACGCCGGGGAAATAGCCTGCATCGATCATCGTTTCGCACCAAGCATTGCAGAGGCTCACCTGCGTCGAGGCACTTAATTTCCAGTGAATATCCGCCTCGATATCGAAATAGATGGGATATTCGAAATACATGTTGTTCTTCTCAATAATGTCGAGGCACCACTTGGCATCACCGATGACACCGGATGTCGTGGTTTTATAGCTGTAATAGTACGCACCGACATGCATACCTGCCGCACGCGCCATGTTATACAGCGTGACGAAGGTCGGGTCAGCCTGACGGACACCGTTGTGCTTCGCTTTTTCGTCACCGATACGCAAAATCACAAACTCACAGCCGTCCGCTTTCATCTTGTTGAAATCCACCAATTTGTAATTGATGTTGCTGCCGCCGACATTCCAAGAGGACATGTCGCAGCCCCAGGCGTAAATTTTGCCTTCACCTTTCTTGTAGGCACCCGCAAGCGCGCTTGCCGTCGTCGTCGGCGCCGCCACGGCAAACAGCGAGCACACCATCAGCATCGCCATTCCTGCCGCCAAAATCTTTTTCATCATTTTCATTCTGTGTTTCCTCCTGTTTTAATAGGTTCAACGAAACCCCAAAATAAGCTAGTATAAGTATAACACAGTTCCGTCTATCTCGTCAATTCTTTTGAACACCGATATCGAAATTTTGTCGTATGTTCCAACACCACGCAAAAAAGGGTGCCGCAAGAGCGACACCCTTTTCGTATGATTTGTTTTTATGCGAGCACCGCAAACAGCATTTCGCGCACGTCCGCCGTCGAGAGCATACCGCTTCCGTCGAAGTCCGCCGCCGCTTTTTGCGCATCGCTCAGCGTCTCACCACCGGTGAGGAAGCTGATCAGCAAGCGGGCATCCATCGTCGAAATCTCGCCGTCGCCGTTGACATCGCCGAGATCGACCGTCTCGCCCGTCAGCGAACCGCTGTTATATTCGCCGTCGTTCACATACGTGACAGAGGCACTGCGCGACACCTGCAACGCTTTGAGCGTCAAGGTGCCCTCGCCCGCAAGGGAGACCGTCACGGACTTGATCGTGCTCGAAGCGGGAATGCCGCCATTCCACTCATAATAACCCGCGAAATACATCTCCACGTTGTGGTTGCCCGCAGGAAGCGCCGCAGGAGCGGTTTGCAACTCGAACACGTTGAAAAATTCGTTGCGCAGTTCGATCGTCGCATCACCGTTCGCATTGGTCAGTTCCATCGTCACGTTGAACGGTGCCGTAGCGTTGACATCCATCAAGAGCTTCGTCAGCTCGGCAGGGCTGAAGTCGG
>JAZTZV010000043.1:0-3028 GCA_045637645.1 Acutalibacteraceae bacterium
CGATCGGGCGTTTACCGTTTTTAAACAGGATAGCCGATCACAAATTCGTGCCATCCAACCGTATATTGCGCATGTTGCACCGTGTGATAGCTGTCGCAATCCTTAAATTCCCATACTGTTGTGCCGTTTTGCGACTCAAGAGACAATATCGCCTCTTCGTCCATATTCGAAAACCACTTCGAAAGCTCACCGAGCGACAAGGTGTCCTGCTTCAAATATTCCAGGACATCCACATACTCGCCGTCCACCAAGATGTACGCCGCCGCAATTTGGTTGTAAGTCAACACACCGTCTTCGCCGCGATACACCTCGCGCTTGCCGTGCAGCACATTTCCGTCGGCATCAAATTCCGTCATCGTCACAAACGGTCTCGTCATCGGCGTACCGCCGTCCGTTGTCGTTTGCGCGATCACATGCTTTTTGCCATGATCATCCTGATACGAAATCACGATTTCATCGTCATCGACCACCGCATTGATCGTGCCTTTTTGAAGGCTCGAGAGTCCTTCAAGTTCATACCAAATCGGGTCGGGATTGCCCGTGCCGCACCACGAATGGTATTGCAAGCACACATACACCTTGCCGTTCGCTTCCGTCACCACCGGCACATACCCGACATAACCCATCGACGCATGATTGCTCGCGCCGCGACTGCGCACGCCGAGACTCTCACCTTTTTTAAGATCGATCAGCTCGATCTCCTCATAAAAGAAGTCAAGTTCGGGCGCCTCGCGTTTCACATACACGCGACCGTCACCGAGAGACGTGATCTCCAAACTCACCAATTCACTCTTGCCCGTGAACTGCGCCGTTCCCTTGCCGTCCGACAAGGTATATACGATCGGGTAGCGCAAGTCGGTGTTTTTTTCCGCCTCCACCTTGTATTCGCAGGTGAACGTCATCCCGTTTTTGAGCACGGGTGCATCCGACGTTTTGTGCAGACGCATGTTCCCCTTGCGATGTTTAAGCGTGGCAAGATCCTCGCTGGCCTCAAATTCGTAATACGCCAATTCGCCGTCGGCAATCAAGCAAAGCGAATCCTCCGTCCACTCAAAGCGTCCTTCCGTCCGTTTCGCTTGAGGGAAGCAAAAATCGTACGACAGCGGCCAAGTTGATTTGCCGTAGACACCCTGCGGTTCTTCAAGCGTCGTAATGCCCGTGTCGTCTTCCACAAGTACGAAATAGCCGTTGTACAAATACAACGCCGTTGTGCCGCTGACATATCGGCGGAACGTGACGGTTTTCGGTTCGTCGAGTCTGCTCCAATCCAGTTCGTCTCGCGCCGAATCGGGCTGCAATTCCACACGAATCGCGCCGTCGTACACCTCGCGCGTTTTATCAACCTCGACCGTGACTTCCTCACCGCACGGCACAGTGAACGACCGCACACATTCGCCGTTCACCCACACATCACGGTTGCAATTCACGGTGACGGTCATGCTCTCGGTGTCCATCTCTTTCACCGCAAAACCGAACGCCCCCAATTCGCCGAGCGTCGTGGAGGTGGACAGTTCATCCGCATCCTTTCCGAGATACAACGTGTCGTAGTCCCAATCCCCGCGATAAAACTTCAATTGCGCGCCCTCAAACGAGCCGTGGGTCTGCCGCTGATATGCGGGCGAATCGGTCAGCAACATCACCGATGCCGCAACGCTCACGATCACCGCGCCGATCACGATCCACAGCGTCGGCTTTTTGTAAGACATCACGTTTTTCACGCGTTCTTTCACCGCCACTTCGCCGAACGCCAGCGGACACGCCGCCAAGCGACGTCTGCCGACGGTCGAAGTCACGAGTGCTTTGGAATAGGCACGTCTCGCATCCTCGCCGAGCGTTTTCACCACATGCTCATCGCACGCCAGTTCAATATCGCGGCACAACAAAATGTACGCCACCCAAAGAAGCGGCTGGAACCAATACACCGCCAGCAATACGAACGCCAGCGGCTTGATCAGGTGATCGCCTCTGCGAATATGTGCGCGCTCGTGCGCCATCACCGCCGCCATGTGCGTGTCTTCCAAATGGTACGGCACATAGATGCGCGGACGGAACAAACCGAACACAAACGGCGATCCCACCGTTTCGCACGCATACACCCCCGACTCGCATTTAGTCGCTGTGCGCACACGGCGATACACACCGATATACGACATCGCCGCATAGCCCATCATCGCCGTTACTCCCAACACCCACACAACCGTTGCCGCTTGCGACCACGTGACAGTCGGCACCGTCGATGCGATTGTGTCGGTCGGAGTTGTCTGCGTTACCGCACCTTGCGAGACCTCTTCTTGCTCATTCGTGTTCAAAACGGGGATCTGACTTGACGGTGTCTTATCCGCTGTGCCGTGTTCGGGTGAAACCGTTTGCGCGGTCGTTTCAATAACCGTCGACACATTCCACGACGGGATCAATCCCACCGCACTTTCGATCGGAAACGGCATCAGCAACCGCAACCCGACAATGCCCCACAGCAACACCGTGATCCACTTCGGTGCTTTTGCACACAACAAGCGAAGCAACAGCACACCCAATACCGCAAGTCCTGCCGTGAAACCGACGTCCAGTACATGCAAAAATACAGCTTCCATGGTATCCTCCTTATTCCCCGATGATACGCATGATTTCGGCAAGTTGTTCATCCGTCAGGTTTTGACGTTTCGAAAATGCCGCCAAAAACGACGGGAGTGAGCTGTCAAATCGCGTTTCCAGCAACTCGTCGATCTGCGCGATCTGCGCTTGCTCGCGCGACACGAGCGCCGTCACCGTCGCGTTTTCATTTTTCACGACACCGCGCTCGGCAAGACGGCGAATCACCGTAAACGTCGTCGCTTTGCTCCAACCGAGCTGTTCCTTGCAAAGAGCCACAAGTGCCATGCTGCCGATCGGCTCATGATCCCACAAAATGGAGCAAAACCGATATTCGCTTTCAAAAATCTTGACGTCTGCCATATAAGCCACCCTTTCGGTCGAACGTATTAAACCTCTATTTGCAGTTTAACACATTAAACCTAATTTGCCAAGCCCA
>JAZTZV010000044.1:0-37523 GCA_045637645.1 Acutalibacteraceae bacterium
GGCATGGGCGCGGACGCGATCGGTGCGAACTGCTCGCTTGGCCCGCGTATGTTGCGCGGTGTTGTGCGAGAGTTGCTCTCATGTGCGTCTGTTCCTGTGATCCTTAAGCCGAACGCAGGCTTGCCGCGTTCTGAAAACGGCAAAACGGTATTTGATGTGTCGGCGGAGGTGTTTGCCGACGAACTCGCCGAATTGATCGGGGAGGGCGTGCGCGTGGCGGGTGGCTGTTGCGGCACGACCCCGTCCTATATTGAAGCATTGACGCGTAAAACGAACGGCATGTCGCCGACGGCAATCGTGCCGAAAACGCACACGGTCGTCTCGTCTTATACGCATGCGGTACGTTTCGGAGAAACCCCTGTGTTGATCGGCGAACGCATCAATCCGACCGGTAAAAAACGTTTCAAACAAGCACTAGTCGAAAACGATATCGATTACATTTTAAGCGAAGGTGTTCGTCAGCAGGAAAAGGGCGTTCACATTTTGGACGTGAATGTCGGCTTGCCCGAGATCGACGAACCTGCCATGCTTAAAACCGCCGTTTGCGAATTGCAGGCGATTTTGGATCTGCCGTTGCAAATTGACACCGCTGACGCGGTTGCGATGGAAGCGGCGTTGCGCCGTGTCAACGGCAAAGCCATGATCAACTCGGTCAACGGCAAACAGGAAAGCATGGACGCAATTTTTCCGCTTGTCAAGAAATACGGCGGCGTTGTTGTGGCGCTGACGCTTGACGAAAACGGCATTCCGCAAACCGCCGACGGACGTGTGGCAATTGCCGAACGCATTTTGGAGACTGCCGCCTTGTACGGTATTTCCCGCAAGGATATTGTGTTCGATACGCTTGCTATGACCATCAGTGCCGACACGCATGCCGCAAGTGCCACGCTCGGTGCGCTTTCGCGCATTCGCCGTGACCTCGGTTGTCACACGTCGCTCGGCGTGTCGAACGTGTCGTTCGGTCTGCCTGTGCGCGACGCGGTCAACAGCACATTCTTTGCGATGGCGCTCGAAAACGGATTGTCCGCGGCAATCATGAATCCGTATTCCGTCGATATGATGAAGACGTATTATGCGTTCTGTGCGCTTAAAGGTCTTGATGAAAATTGCGCCGCGTATATTGCCGCTTCCGACGATTTCGCGGTGACGGCATCGACCCCCGTTGCGGCGCCGACGACAAAAGCGAGGATGGATTTTGCTTCCGAATTGCAACAAGCGGTCGCCAAAGGCTTTAAGGATAAAGCGGCGCAACTGACGGCGTCGCTCTTGGAAACGCGTGAGCCGCTTGCAATCGTTAACGAGGAGATCATTCCCGCACTCAACACGGTCGGCCAAGGCTTTGAAAACAAAACCGTCTATCTCCCGCAATTGCTCATGAGTGCCGAAGCGGCAAAAGCCGCGTTCGAAGTTGTCAAAGCGCATGTGGCGGGCGAGGGACGTGCGCGCAACTGCCAAGGTGTGTGCGTGATCGCGACCGTCCGCGGCGACATTCACGACATCGGCAAAAATATCGTGAAGCTGTTGCTGGAAAATTACGGCTTCGATGTCATTGATTTGGGCAAAGACGTACCGCCCGAAACAATCGTTGAAACGGTGTGCCAAACGCACGCTCCGTTTGTGGGACTCAGCGCGCTGATGACGACAACGGTTCCCGCCATGGAAGAAACGATCGCTCTGCTGAAAGAGCGTGCGCCGTGGTGCAAAACAGTGGTCGGTGGTGCGGTGCTGACAAAGGAGTATGCCGACGCGATCGGTGCCGATTGTTATGCCAAAGATGCGATGGATGCCGTGCGATACGCGCAGGAAATTACGAAATAAAAAAGAGACGTTCGATGCTGTCGAACGTCTCTTTTTTGCGATTAAAAATCGGTCGTGATAATGATCAGTTTCAGGGAATCGTCCGCAAACAGCATACGCATGCTCTCGTGACTGTGTTCGGAATAATAACCCATCAGCGTCAGGTTAGTGTCTTCAAAATCGTCCATATCCAGTAAGTATTTCATCAGCGTACCGAGCTGCAGATAGATTTCCGAAAATTCGTCGGCGGAGGAATACACTTGGTCGACTTTGCCGGTGGAAAGTCCCGGGTGAATGCCCGCCGCGTTACTGACGTTTTCACCCGCAACAAGCGCAACGACCACTTTGTTGTTCGGGTCGCGAATGAACACAACGCCGCTTGTGTAGAAGTTGAATTTGTAATTGAGCATCGGGTCGTCGGCGGAGATGATGTCATCGCCCAGATACTCACTTAACTCCTCGAAATCGATGCCGAGATCGAAGCTGTTGAGGGTCTCGTTCATCAGCTTTGCAAGCATCTTGTCTTTGATGGTCGTCAAAATGCCGCCTTGCTCGGTATCATCCATGTATTGCATGTATGCGTCTTCGAGTTCCTCGTCCGTGTACGTGTTTCCGACAAACACACCCGCAAATCCACATTGGTCGTGCGTGAAGCCGACGGCAGGCGGATTTTGGTACCAAACCTTGTCGAAGAGTTGCACGCTGCCGCCCATCTCGCCGAGTTTGTATTTCAGCAAACCGAAATTCAACTTGGCACCGAGGTGCATTTTCAAGAACGAATTCGAACTGACTTTGATGAAGTTGACGTTGTCGTCCAGCAAATAATTGTTGCTGAAAATATCGGCGGTTTTGGTTTCGTCAACATCGTCTGTGGAGTAGCTCTCCGAGAACGAACGCGTGAGATCCGCTTCGATCAAATTGTTGCTTAATTTCACGGGGATCATGCCGAGGATGCAAAGACCGATGTCTGCGCCGAACGCCAAATTGAAGGTGGCTTGACCTTTCATGGTGCATTTCACGCTCGGGAACGAATCGATTTCCTCAACGGTCGGTTCGCGTGATTCAACGACGGGGTTCGGATATTCACTGCCTTTGACCATGCACACATTGTTGCCGTCGCTGTTGACTTCCATGTGCACAAAACCGGATTCTTCAATGTTGTATTCCAGGCTCAGCGTACCGCTTGCCGTGACCGCAAGTTGAATTGCCACGCCGAACGAGAGATAGCTTACTTTGTTGGCGGTGTTCTCCAAAAGGGGGAGAGGAAACTCGAAACCGATCACATACGTACCAAGCACGAGTTTGCCCGTTTCTTTGGATGTTACGTCCTCGATGTCGATGATAGAGATATCCTCGATCCAGTTGCTGTTGAGCATGTCTAAACCAAAGGTTTGCTCGGCAGAGAAGCCGAGATCCACGGTTTGGTCGGCGATGAAACCGAGGGAATAATCGTTGATCGACGCAGTGTCGGTGGCTTCGTTGTATTGATAATCAAGCAGCATCTTGACTGCCATATCTTCCAAAAGAACGCTGCCGCTGACACCCACGCCGAAACCGGAGTCTGTGTCAAACGTGTGGTCCACTTTCAAACGCATCGCGTCGCACACCATGGTGTAATCGTTGAGAAGCGACACACCGGACGGCTTGTGATAGCGGAAGCCGCTCGAATCACCGATTTCGATTGCACCCTGCACGGGGGTGTATGTCGCGTCGGATACGATCTCGCTGGGGTAGAAGGTTGTCGACATCATCGACGCACCGTTGTCGGTTTGCGTGTCAATGTGTAATTTCGAAAACACGTCGGTGATCTCGGGGACTGTGAATGATATCGACGTATCGTCAATGTCAGTCACCTTACCGCAAAAACCGAGGTTAAACAGCGTTTGCTTGGCATCCTCATCGGGGTATACACAGAATACGTCGTTGGCTTTCAACGATTGGAAAAAGTCGGGCATCGTGTCGTAGGATAATGTGTAAACCGTGCTGTCAAGCGCCGCGTTTCGAAACTTTTTTTGAAGGGCGTCGGAATCGTCTGCGATGTGGACGTTATCGCGGAAAATGACACCGTTATCGGGGTTGGAGCCACCGGCGACGGCGGCGTGATTTTTGTCATCGGTGTAGTTGGAGACAAAATACGCCAAACAACCGCTGACAGCGTTTAGCACGATCAAAACCGATAGGATCACGCACATTACTTTTGAAAGTCGACTCATACTATGATACTCCTTGCAGAAAAGGTCGGGTTAACCTTTTTAAAAGCTACCCGACCTTTCGTTTTGAATTGTGTTGAATATTATTGTTTTAAAATCTTTTTAAAGAACGCTTTTTTTGAAAAAAGCGATGTCGCTTGATGATATAGTTTCACGAAACCATCGATGTACGAGCAGGCAAGAGCGATTGCGGCAACCAGACTCAAAATGCCCGCCGAAATGGAAATGATAAGCAACGCTTTTTTCATAAAAACCAACTCCGTTCGAATAAAAAATTCTTAGTTTAGTTTAAGTTTAACATAATAAAATCGCGGTTGCAAGAGGTTTTGCCAAAAAAGCGACAGTATTTTACAAAAAAACGGAAATTTTCCTACGGATTAAGTGGAAAATAAACGGAGAAACGGAAAAATTTGCCGATAACCTTGTAGAATGTTTACAAAAACTGAGCACAAAACACGATATTATCATGGAATCATCAAAAGTTTCGATAAAACTTTGAAAAACTTCAAAAAAACTCTTGAATTTATACTAAAATCGTGTAGAATAATATGAAGAGGAAATTTGTTATCCTGACCGCGCGGAAGCGGCTCTTTTTTCGGAAAAATATTGTTAAAGTTTTCACAAAATGAGCGCTGTGGGATAAGAGGTTGACCTCTGTACCGAAAGTATATACAGGGAGTGATCACATTGGCAAGACGGTACGAAGCATGGAACGGTTTCGAAAGCGGCACATGGGTCGAGGAGATCAATGTCCGTAGTTTCATTCGTCATAACTACACCCCGTACGACGGGGACGAAACGTTTTTGGTCGGTGCGACCCAGGACACGAAAGATCTCTGGGAGCAAGTCATGGATTTGACCATCAAAGAACGTGAAGCGGGCGGTGTTCTGGACATGGACACCAAAATCATTTCGACGATCACGTCGCATGGCCCAGGCTATTTGAACAAAGATAAAGAGCGTATTGTCGGTTTCCAAACCGATAAGCCTTTTAAACGTTCGTTGCAACCCTACGGCGGCATCCGCATGGCGGAGAAGGCTTGCGCCGATAACGGTTATAAAGTAGATGAAGAAATCAGCGAATTCTTCACGGTGCACCGCAAGACTCACAACGCCGGTGTGTTCGATGCATACACGCCCGAAATGCGTGCTTGCCGCTCGAGCCATATCATCACCGGTCTGCCCGATGCGTACGGCCGCGGCCGCATCATCGGCGACTACCGCCGTGTCGCGTTGTACGGCGTGGATCGTTTGATCGAAGACAAAGAGGAACAAAAACGCACGACCCGTTCGGCGATGTATTCCGAAGTGATTCGCAATCGCGAAGAACTCTCCGAGCAAATCCGTGCGCTTCATCAATTGAAGGAAATGGCGATGAGCTACGGCTTTGACATTTCCAAGCCCGCAAAGGACACCAAGGAAGCGATCCAATGGCTCTATTTTGCTTACCTCGGTGCTGTTAAAGAACAAAACGGCGCGGCGATGTCGCTCGGTCGTACTTCGACTTTCCTCGACATCTACGCGGAGCGCGACCTCAAAAACGGTGTGTATACCGAGCAAGAACTGCAAGAGATGGTGGACCATTTCATTATGAAACTCCGCCTTGTCAAGTTTGCTCGTACCCCCGAGTATAACGCGTTGTTCTCGGGTGATCCTCAATGGGTCACCGAGTCCATCGGCGGTGTCGCGATCGACGGCCGTCATATGGTCACCAAGATGTCCTACCGTTATCTCCATACGCTCTCGAACCTCGGCGCGGCTCCCGAACCCAACCTGACGATCTTGTGGTCGGTGCGCCTGCCCGAAAACTTCAAGCGTTACTGCGCGAAGATGTCCATTGAGACCTCCTCGCTGCAATATGAGAACGACGACTTGATGCGTTTTACGCACGGCGATGACTATGCGATCGCGTGCTGCGTGTCGTCGATGCGTGTGGGTAAAGAAATGCAATTCTTCGGCGCTCGTGCCAACCTTGCCAAATGCTTGCTTTACGCGATCAACGGCGGTGTTGACGAAATTTCGGGCAAGCAAGTCGGCCCCGAGTACCGCCCCATTACGTCTGAATACCTCGATTACGATGAGGTTATGAAAAAGTATGATGCGATGATGCAATGGCTTGCCGGCGTTTACGTCAACACGCTCAACATCATTCACTATATGCACGATAAATATTGCTACGAGAAGCTGCAAATGGCGCTCCACGACAAGAACGTCACCCGTTGGTTCGCTACGGGTATCGCGGGCCTGTCCGTTGTTGCCGACTCGTTGTCCGCGATCAAGTATGCCAAGGTGCGCGTCATCCGTGACGAAAACGGCCTTGCGGTGGATTACGAAGTCGAGGGTGATTTCCCGAAATACGGCAACGACGACGACCGCGTGGACGAGATTGCGCGCGACATTGTGCACATCTTCATGGAGCATGTGCGTAAGAATCACACCTACCGCGGTGGTATTCCCACCACGTCCATCCTGACCATCACATCGAACGTGGTTTACGGCAAAGCGACGGGCTCCACACCTGACGGTCGTAAACGCGGCGAAGCGTTTGCGCCCGGCGCGAACCCGATGCACCATCGCGACAGCCACGGCGCCGTTGCGTCGCTTGCGTCGGTTGCCAAACTTCCGTTCATCGATGCGCAGGACGGCATTTCCAACACCTTCTCCATCATCCCCGGCGCGCTGGGTAAAGACGACCGCGTGTTCTGCGGCGATATCGACGTGGATTGCGTCGGTGGCGCTTGCTCGACTCCCACGCTGTTCGAGGGACTTGACGCAGAATAATTCAAAGGAGGACCTGAACGATGGCTGCAACTCAAAATCAAATCGACAACTTGGTGTCTCTGCTCGACGGCTACGTCCAAAAGGGCGGTCACCATTTGAACGTGAACGTTTTCACCCGTGAAACCCTGCTCGACGCACAAGCACATCCCGAGCGTTATCCTCAACTTACCGTGCGCGTCAGCGGCTATGCGGTCAACTTTGTGAAGCTGACTAAAGAGCAACAAGACGAGGTTATCTCGCGTACGTTCCACGACGGTTTCTAATTCATGAAGGGGTATATCCATTCTGTTGAAACCTTTGGCACGGTGGACGGTCCCGGTGTTCGTATGGTGGTGTTCTTCCAAGGATGTCCCATGCGATGCCTGTATTGCCACAATCCCGACACATGGGAGGCAAAACGCGGCACGCAAATGAGCGCCGAAGAGCTGATTGCTCTGTACCAAAAGAATGAGGCGTTTTATTCTAAAGGCGGGTTGACCGTCACGGGCGGTGAACCGCTCTTGCAAGCGGAGTTCCTTGCGGAACTGTTTGCGCTTGCAAAAGAAAAAGGAATTCACACTTGCCTGGATACTTCGGCTTCGAGTTATCAGCCGAAGAATGAAGCGCAAGCGGCGTTGATTGATCGCGTGCTTTCCAACACCGATTTGGTCATGCTTGATATCAAGCATATCGACCCCGAAAAGCATCGTATCTTAACGGGAATGGACAATGAACGCGTTCTTGCGTTCGCACGCTTGCTGGATCAAAAAGAAATTCCGATTTGGATTCGTCACACGGTTGTCACCGGTTACACCGACGACCCGACGGCACTTCGCGCGCTCGGTCGTTTTATCGGTGAGCTGCACATGGTGCGTGCGCTGGATGTGTTGCCGTATCACACCATGGGCGTGGCGAAATATAAAGAACTCGGAATTGCGTATCCGCTTGAGGGCATTGAAGCGGTTTCGAAAGAAGCCGCCGTCGTTGCACGAAAGTACATTTTGGAAGGCGTGCGCGAGGCTCGAAAATAATGGTTTCCCAAACAAGGGTCGGTGTGTTTCGCCGATCCTTGTTTTGCTTTTTCAAAAAAATATGTAACCTTTCGTAAAAAACGGTGTTTACATGGGTGAAAGGAGGCGGGAACTATGAACGACCGTGAGATTGTGTCGTTGTTTTTGCGTCGGGACGAAACAGCGCTTGCATATACAGCGGACATATACGGCGCGCGTTTGCGTGCGCTGGCGTTTTATATCGTACAAGACGGACAAGCAGCGGAAGAGTGCGAAAATGATACCTATCTGCGTGCATGGGACGTCATTCCGCCGCATGAGCCGTGGGAATATTTTTACCCGTTTTTGGCGAAAATCACCCGACAATTGTCGCTCAACCGCTGTCGACATCAACAACGGTTGAAGCGCCAAGCGTTTGTGTGCGAATTGAGCCGTGAAATGGAAGAGTGCTTGCCGTCGCATGAATCGGCAGGAAGGGCCTTGGAGGAAGCGGAATTTAAACGTATACTCAATACATTTCTCGGCACGCTGAGCAATGAGAAGCGGCAGATGTTTGTGCGACGCTATTGGTATTTGGATTCCGTCGCCGCGATCGCCGCACGCTACGGTGTCTCGCAAAGCAAGGTCAAAACGACGCTGTTTCGTGTGCGGGAGCAATTTCGCCGCGTGCTGGAAAAGGAGGGTTACGACGTATGAACGGAGAGCAATTGCTCGATTGTATGAATGTGATCGACGAAGCCTACATACTGGAAGCCGACAAACCTGTTCGTCGTCGCGCAAAGGTCTGGCGACGCGCACTGGCAATTGCCGCCTGCACGGCGATCGTGATGAGTGGTGCGTGGTACGGCATGCGATGGTACAACCGTCGTGTCGAGATGCTTGACGGCGGTGCTGTGATGTTCCCAAGCGACAGCATGGCGACGTCGAAGACGTATCAAACGCTTCCCGATTTGCTCGAATCGCTCGGCAAAAACGAGGATCATGAAAATGTCCGCGGTGAGGAAACCGATCCGATTGCGGTGACGGTCTCCGAGGAAACAACGTTCAAGAAAGGACAGCAAGCGGCCGTCGTCGGACAATATTCGTATCATCTCGGTGCCGATGGGTTGATGATTTCGGATTTATCGACGACACCTCCGACACCGGTGGACCGCATTGACGGCGTGGCGCCGTATTTGTTTTACAGTACAGGTGGCTCGTTGATTGTCGTTGATGAGGTGACGTCGGGTGAATGGCGCAACGAAACGACCGACACGCTTGTAACAAGCTACGACGTATCCGATCCGAAAAAACCGAAACAGCAGCACCAATGGACTCAACGCGGCCGATTGTCGCATGTGTATATGGCAGGGGATGATCTGGTGTTGATGACATCCGACGGCGCGTGTGCGTGCGGATGGTCGCGGCTGAACGATGCGTCGGACTACAAACCGCAATTGACGGCGGACGGACAAGAAATTGCGTGGACGGAAGAAGAAATGTCCATCCTCGGCGAGCCATCCCGCGTGCAGTATTTGGCAGTGACGCAAATCGATACCGCCAATGCATTGGTAAAGGATAAGCAAGCGTTCTACGGCAATGTTGACAATGTATATTACGGCGCGGATTGGCTGGCGTTGTCTGTTTACGGTGAACGTGACCGCGTGTATACGTTCGCGACGGAAGACGGATTTGTTTATACAGGAACATTCGGTGTACCCGATGACACAGGCGCCGATGTGGCGGTCTGCTCGGTGACGAAACAACGCGCAGTGTACCGCGTAATCGGTACCTATCGAACCGGTCGCGGCGGGCACACAAATGTGCAAATTCTCGCTATGACGGTGGATATGAAACGCGGGGATATCCGATATGCGTTGTGCGGGATGGAGGATGCGCCGTATTTGACATTTGAAACGTGCGAATGGGAGAAAGACCGTGCGGTGATCACCGTCGATTTGAGCGTTGTTCAAAATCAAAATCGTTTTGTGTTGGCGGAATTCAGCGGCATGAACGCTGTGCTGTATACTTCCGATGTGGCGCTCGATCCAATCGGTACGACCTATCCTTACGAAAAAGAAAACACGCTCATCGCGCTGGATGGCGGTATTTATGTGCGTATGAATAACGTGAACGGGTATGCGAACGGACTGGATGTGTATGACTTGTCCGACAACGAGAGAATCGCGTGCTTGCACAAATCCGAAGGTGATTTATCGAATGCGCGATTCGAGCCGCTTAGCTATGTGTACGACGCGCAAACCTTCGGCATTTTGGTTCACAAACCCGATGAAAACGGCAACTATCGTTCGTATACGCCGTTCGAGTGGCGGATTTATCGCGTCGACCTTCGTCAACCGGAACCGTGTACGCTGCTGTCAACGCAAGTGGTGGCGACGGAGAAAGGGTTTGCAACGTTTGCGCACAACGGACAATGGTATGTGACATCGCGTGACGACGCCGTTCCGTTACCGATTGCGTGGTAGTTGCATATTCACGAAATTTGTGGTATACTGCTCATATTACGGGTAAAGGAGCAGTACCTATGGACGTACAATACGGTAAAAAACCTTATAACACCGCGAAACTTCCGATTCGGCAACCGCTGATCATGACGGGACTCCTCGCACTTGTCAGCCGTATTGCCATGCCGCGCGGCATTCCGTATAAGATCGAAAAAATCGGCATGGATGGCTTAAAACCGCCGTACATGCTTCTCTCCAACCACATGTATTTTGTGGATTTTCAGTTGTCGGCGATGGCGACGTTCCCGCATCGTGTGAACAATGTTGCGACGATCGACGGCTATTATCGCCGTCCGTGGTTGATGGAACTTCTCGGTTGTATCTGCAAACGCAAGTTCACCACCGATCTGCATTTGATTCGTTCGATCCGTCATGTGTTGCAAAAAAACGGTGACGTGCTGTGTATGTATCCTGAGGCGCGCTATTCACCCGTCGGCACCACGGCGATCTTGCCCGATGCGCTCGGCAAAATGATCAAACTTGCCAAAGCTCCCGTTGTGGTGATGGTGCATCACGGCAACTATCTGTACACGCCGTTTTGGAATTATCGCAAACCGCGCAAGGTGCCGCTGTACACGACGATGACCAAGGTGTTATCCGCCGAAGAGGTTGCGGAAAAATCGGTTGAAGAAATCAACCGTATTGTACGCGAAGCGCTGTCGTATGACGAATATCGCTGGCAACGCGAGCAAAATATCCGCATCACCGAAGAGTTTCGCGCTGAAGGTCTTCATAAGGTGTTGTATCAATGTCCCGCGTGCAAAGCGGAGCATCAAACGGCGTCTGAAGGCACGCAGTTGTATTGTAAGGCGTGCGGAAAACGATGGGAGATGGACGAACTCGGCGTGCTTCATGCGCTTGAGGGCGAAACGGAATTCCCGCACATCCCCGATTGGTACGAATGGCAACGAAGCGAAGTACGCCGCGAGATCGAAGAAGGTCGCTATCGTTTTGAAGATACCGTGGATGTCTACTCGTTGCCGCGCCCGATGCGTTTTGAGCATCTCGGAGATGCCGTGTTGACGCACGACATCGAAAACGGCTTTGTTCTCAAAGGCACCTATAAAGGTCAGCCCTATGAAATTGAGCGCAAACCGATCGGCATGTACGGCTTGCATATTGAATATGATTATTGTTACATTAAGCCGTATGATTGCGTCGATATTTCCACCGACAACGACTCGTTCTATTGCTATCCGACCAAGGAAAATGTTGTGACCAAGCTGTCGCTCGCAACCGAAGAATTGCATCGCATTCATCGTGAACGTCTTGAGCAAGAGAAACTCTCCAAAAAGCGTAATCGTTCCCGCGAGATTGCCGAAAAAAGCGAATAAAATTCACAAAAACACCACATTCGTGCAACGAATGTGGTGTTTTTGTGTGAAAATTCGAATTCGAATTGACTTTTTTTATAGAATATGCTACATTTTTTTAGGAAATAAATAACCGAATTCCTTGTGAAAGAGGATGAGACGATGAAAAAACTATTGTCAGTTGTTCTGTCGGCGGCGATTTTGATCGGTGCGATGTCTGTCGGTCATTTCGCGTTGCCGTCCTTGGCATATACGCTTGGTGATGTCAACAACGACGGCTCGGTCGGTACGTACGACGCGCGCCTGCTCATCGCATCGCTTGTGACAGGTGTAGAGCTGTCGGCTTCGCAACAATCCGCCGCCGATTACAATCAGGATGGTTTGCTGAACACAACGGACGTCAAGTTGATTTTGCGTTCGACATTGAAAGTGGATCTCGGATCTCTTTCGGCTGTGAATTTGTTGCCGTCCGATATGGATCAATGGAACAACCCTGTCCAGTTGGTGGAAGGCTCGTATTGCACCGTCAAACAGACGGCGGCAACGCAAGGTGTCACGCTTGTCAACTCCACGGAAACCGACTTGCAGCCCGGCAACACCGGTTACAATCGGTTTGCCAATCCGTACACTTGGCCGGCGACCTCATATGCGTATGAAAAGAATATTTTAGTGCCGCCGAGTGCGACGATCACATACGATTTTTCGGTGGCTTCGTCGGGTGCGAGTATCAATTTGTATATCGGCGGTGCTCGGCCGCATATCGATGAGAATAAGTCGAATATGTATGTGAAATTGAATTCGTTTATGACGTCCGATTTGGATTATGGTTCGGGCGATTTGACGGCCGGTACATACACGGGAGCAATCTCTGTGACCGATATTCTGAATTCGGGAATGATACCTTCGGACTGCGTTTTGAACGGTAATTTGTGGATCAGCGGCATCATGGTGTATGTCGTGGGATATAACGGCGAGGAAATCAATATCCGCACGCTGTCGATTGATAAAGCCTATCAAACCTCTCGTGATTTTGATGTTTCCGCCGATCCGTATCAAGCGATCAAATCGGATTATGTGTTCTCCAGCGAGACCGCCGGTTTGGGTACGTTGACGGGTCTCGAGGTTCATCAAAACGGTGAGCGCACCTTGAAAAATGCCTTTGATTATTACGCGGACAACAAGAAGATTTACTACACCGAAAACGAAAAACGCATCATGAACTATCCCGACGGCTATCAAATCGATATGCCGCTTGATTGGGAACCCGATTTCTCGTTGTCGGCGTTGCGTACGCAGTACAAATCGGATACTTGCGCGCTGACAATTTCTAAAGAAGAGGAAAATCCCTATTCCGACTGGGAAACCTATCGCGATGAATGGTTGATCCCGTACATCGCCAACGAAAACTTCTTGACTGCCAACTACCTGCGTTATACGCGTGATCCGATCGTGTCGGATACTTGGCTTTCGGGCTACACCGTCATGACCTATGATGTCGCGATCGATTGGCAGGGTCAAGTGGAGATGCCGTATTACAGCGTTGCGATCATCCGCAAGTACTATACGTACGATACCTTCTATTTGTTGGTGTTGAAATCGGCCGCTCCGACGGAAGGCATGATGGATCGCTTGATCCGTTCTTTCAAGGAAATCACCGTATACGGCACGGCGGTCAATGTGCAAGGTCAGTATGAGCGAATCGTTCCTGAAAACTGGAGCGAGGAAACCAAAGCCTATTACAACAAGCTTTGCACGCAAAACAGCACCGATTGGGGCTTCTTCTCGCATAGCATGGTCGAGCCCGCCGACACGAATTTCGATTCGCGTTATGACTACATCGTGTCGGAACGAGAGCGTATCGAAACCGCCATCGGTTATGAATACGACATCCTACCGACCTATACGCACCTTGGATGGGGCGATTATCTCATACCGTTCCCGCTGGAGATGGCGGAAGAACTCGCGGGCGGCAACGGCTTCAACGGCAAACCCGTTTTGCAGTTTACGTATCAATTCACCGTGTCGAATAACACCAATCTGGCGGGAGTTACCCCGATTTACAACGTTCTTCGCGGCGATTACGACAATCATTTCCGTCAGTTGGCACAGGATATCAAATCTTACGGCAAGCCGATCCTCTTCCGTTTGAACTACGAAATGAACACCGACTGGACAAGTTATTCCGGCTTGGTGTCCTTGCTTGACCCCGATCTCTTCGTTATGGGCTGGCAACATTTGTATGACATCTTCGAGGAAGAAGGCGTGGATAACTGCATCTGGATTTTCAATCCCTTCACGCCGACAACGCCGTATTCGTCTTGGGGTGAGACCTTGTGTTACATGCCCGGCGCCGAGTATGTCCAAATTCTCGGTTTAACCAACTATGAAATGGGCAACTCCTCGTCTGTGGCATCGTTCTACACGGAATATAGCGAGGTCTATGAGAACAACAAGGACTACTTTAACAACCTGCCGTGGGTCATCTCGGAGTTTGCGTGCGGTGCAGGCGGCGAGAAGTCGTATAACTACACCTACGACTACTGGCAAAACACGACGCTCGGACGAAATGCGTATTATCAATCGCAGTATGTGTCGTATATGATGTATTATTTGAACAACCGCGCGTCGTACCCATTCTGTCAAAACATCAAGGCGGCGGTTTGGTTCAACCGTAACGACTATGTCACGATCGACGGCGTGGATTACATTGTCAACTATTTAGAATTAACAGACGGAGCGCTAAGGGCGTTCAAGAGCGGCTTATAACATCAAAAAAACTCCCCGCGACTGCGGGGGGGGGTTGTATAACACGCACGCAAGCCGTACATACTCCCGATAACATAAGCAAAGGCAATCGCCTTCGCTTGAAAACAAGGGGTGTATTACATGCGATTCAATCGGGTTTTTCGCGCGGTTTGCGCGGGGGTTACTGTGTGTCTGCTGCTGTCTCTTTGCGGCTTTACAGAGCAATGTGAGGGTGTTTCCGATCGGGTGTTGCGCTTGCACGTTGTGGCGGCATCCGACAGCGAAGCGGATCAAGCGTTGAAACTGAAAGTGCGCGATGCGATCTTGGCAGAAACGGGCGGGGTGCTCGATGGCATTTACAACACACAGCTTGCCGAAGAGACGCTCGCGTCCATGATGCCGAAGATCGAATCGACCGTGTTGCAGGTACTTTCCGAAAACGGTGTCGAAGACAGCGTGCGGGTGGAATTGTGCGATATGTATTTCGAAACCCGCACGTACGAAACGGTGACATTGCCGGCGGGGGAGTATCGCGCACTGCGCGTCACCATCGGTGAGGGAAAAGGGCGCAATTGGTGGTGTGTGGTGTTCCCGCCGATGTGCCTGTCGAGCGCTTGTGAACAGGATGTGGCGGACGTGCTGACCGAAGAACAAACCGCTATTGTGACCAACGCATCGCGATATGAAGTGCGCTTGAAAATTCTGGAATGGTATTACGAGCTTCGAAATCGATTTCAATAAAGAAACGGGAGCAACCGCCCGAATCGGCGTTGCTCCCGTTTTTGTTGTTTTGAATCCTCAGGACACGGTCTCGACGGTATAGCCGCGATCACGAAGCTGCTCGGCGATGCCGTCTTCGCCAATCACGTGCGCCGTGCCGACGCAGATGAACAATTCATTGCCGTCGATCAAGGCGTTTTCTGCGAAATCGGTCATCAACTCGTTGCGTGCGGTCATCATAGCGTAGTTGTATTCATTATACAACCGCATTTCTTCGGCGGTCATGCCGCTCGTATCGTCGGTGAGCATGGTGATCAACTCTTGTTCATCACCCTTTGCCCACGCGTCGACAAGGTCTTCGAGAACCTCTTCGCTTTCGGGATCGCCGTAACTTTGAACAGATCCCTCAAGCAACAGGATTTGCAGTTCTTCGGAGAAATTGCCGAGCATAGCGTATTGCTCCTCGACGGATTCAATCTCATGGATCGGTATGTCTTCATTTTTGGCGCGCTTGAGCAGATACATGTCGATGCCCAAATTGGCGTCCAAATCGTATTGAAGATACGCAAAACTGTCAATCATCATCGACCAAAAACTCGGTGTGTAGGCGTTGAGAGCCGTCGCAGGAATGGAGTTTTCTTCCATGATGGCTTTGGCTTCTGCGTAAAGCGCTCCGTTGATGTGTTCGTCAATGGTGGAACCGTCGGTGTACATCATGCCCGTAAGAGCATTTGTCAATCCCAAAATATTGGATTCCGCGGCAACGATGTCACATTCGACTGCCAGTCCGTCCGCTTCGCAAAATGCGTCGGTGACATAGGCGGGAAGGGGATACATATCGTCGGTGCCGACATGGATCGAACCGAACAACCACACCACATCGCCGTCTTGATCGGTGGCTTTGTACAACAGAGGGGTAGAACCGACACCTTCCGTCGGAAATTCTTCGAGCGAATAGTTCCTCGAGGTGAACGGAAGACTGCAACAGCATGAACAAAGCGTCAGACTGACAGCGGTCAGAAAGGCGATTGTTGCTAAAAATCGTTTCATACGATCAACTCACAATCAAAAATGAAATTCGGTTTTAGAAGCCAAACAAATTCGCAAAGAAATCAACGATCATCTGCCAAAAATCACCGAATGTGAACGGGTCGGAGTATTCGCCTGTCAAGAGGGTGATCTTATTGACGGTCACAGGCCCCGGCACAACATTCATGGTGAAGCTGATCGTCATTTCCTTGGTGGGATCGACGCCCATGTCAATGAGTGCTTGCGTCACATCGTACACGCCGACATAGGTGCCGCAACCTGCGTCCATATCGTTGCGGTAGGAACCTTCGATGATATAGTTCAAACGACCTTGATATTGTTGCATGTCTTGGATCACAGTGGGGAAGATGGACCAAGTGCTGCCTGCCTCAACATCAAGATAGAGATACACTTTGCCGTCTTTCGGGGTGAACGTGATCGGTTCGACGTATTTCACGGCAGGCCAAGCATTGCCCGAAAAATCGGATTTTTTGATCGTGAAACCGCCGTTGTCAAGCTGGTCGGCTTTGACCCACGAACGAACCTTATCAAGCGAAGACGGACCGCTTGTGTTTTGCCACATCGGCAATTGAAGATTGAAATCCAGCACCGTTTCCAGATTGTCGGGATCCATCGCGTCGGTTTTTTCTTCCAGCGCCGCAAGCGCATTGCTCAATTCAAAATATGCGTCGCTGACATCGGTCGAGCTTTTGTATGTCGATTTGGCGGATTTGAGAACGTCTTTGAAAGCGTTGTAGCTGTCTTTGGTGTAATCTTTTTTGTTGACGGCATTCGCACGATCCAACAACGCTTCGAACGAGGGAACATCCCACGAAACAGTGAAGCCCTCAGCGGCATCGTCGGGTACGGTCAATGTCGTTTCATCGGTCGAGGCAGCTGCTTTAAAGCCGTAAGTGGTGATGGTGCGTTCGGTGGCTTGCAGGTCGACGGTGAAACTCACGTCGTCGCGAGCACCGAACGGTGTGACACCGCCCGTGATCGGGGAGAACGCGTACATATCGATGGTGTTACCCTCGATCACGATTTCGCGGATGTAACCTTCGCCGTTGCAATACGCGACGGAACCGATGTGGTGCAGAGGGTCTTCGTGGTCGGCGTAGTATTCTTCACTTTCCACTTGCACGAATTGATAGTCGGAAATGACTTCCAACACTTGACGACCGCTTTCGTCGTCCGTATCACGCCATTTGTAACCCGCGCCGTCGTAGTGGCCCGACAGGATCATTTTGACGTTGGGGTTTTGTGTGACGATGGCGTTGTGGATAATTTCCGCACGTCCCTCTTGCGTCAGCGAGGTCGGTTTGAGATATTGGTGGGTGCAAATGACCGCATTGCGGTGCGGGTACATGGCAAGCACGTCATTGGCCCAGTTGATGACGGTTTCGTCGTCTCCGAGACCGTAGCCGATGTACAGGAACAGGAAGTCGTAGTTGCCGACCGTTACAAGGTCATAGTGGCAACGGTTGTTATCGGGTGTTCCGCCGTACCACGGATTGCTTTCGTAACGTTCGGCGGGGAACTTGCTCAAATAGAGGTCGTAGAGGTTGGTGGGGTAGTCACCGACGTCATGGTTGCCGGTTACAATGCCGTAGGGAACGCCCGCTTCATCCAAAATTTCGAAAGCATCGCTGGCAACTCTCCATTGCAAAGGCGCGGTGGAGTAGGAGGGCGTGTCATCGACAATATCACCGGTGTTGATGACGTAGCACACGTTATCCTTTTGATATTCCTCCACCATATACTCGTGGATTTGGCTGTAGAATTTGTTGAGGTCGGCGTGCTCGGCGTAGTGTTGTTGGTCGGTGCTCCACAGCAAGCGGTTGGAGCCGTTGGCAACAAAATCGACCGTCACCATCACTTGCATGCGATTGTCTGTGGTATGATCCTTGAGCGGTACGGTTGCCGTCAGTTGACCTTCCGTGACGACTGTCGCAACGGTGTCCCATTGCGAGGATGCGGTGTTGTACACCTTGAGTGCCGCGCGCTCATTGGCGGTGGTGGCAACGCCAACCGCGATGTCGAGATCGCTTGCCGTGACACCGCTGGTGTCCACCTCAAACACTTGGCAGGGCAAAGCCGCGCTCGACGTGAGCGTGAACGTACGATCGTCGTTGTAAGAGGCGACTTGCTCGTCGTCGAGTGCCGTCAATTCCGACAGTGTTTTGCCGTCCGAGGTGCCGTACATCGTCGTGTAAAACAACGAATCGGTCGCTTGGGTGGCGGATTCGGCGAAAGCACCCGTCGCACCGCTCGATATCAGCAACGTTGCGCACAACAGCGTTGCCAAAAGACGTTTTTTCATCATCCAACATCTCCTTGCTGAAGTATGGTATATAGATATTCTACCAAATATCATGTATCGTGTCAATTTCCAAACGCGTAAAACAGAAAAAGAGCGACAAATTTCTTGGAATTTGTCGCTCTCTTTAAAACATTTTAAAATCAGATGGAAATCTCGTGAGCCATCTCGTACAAATCGAGATCGAACGGCTTCTTCATCGCAAGCGCTTCGTTGATGTCATAATCAAGGATGCGGTCGTTTTGAATGGTCACGACGCGATTGCTCTTGCCTTCGAGCAGGAGGTCAACCGCCTTGTTGCCCATTTGGCTGGCGAGCACGCGGTCGCGCAAAACAGGAGAACCGCCGCGTTGCACGTGACCGAGAATGGTGGCGCGGGTTTCGATGCCCGTACGCTCTTCGATCGCCTTCGCCATCTCAAGCACACCGCCGACGCCTTCGGCGACGATGATGATGAAGTGTTTCTTTTGCGTTTTCGCGGTCGCCGCCATACGCTCGATGATATCTTTTTCGAAATCAAACGGAACTTCGGGAACCAAGATGCTGGTTGCGCCGCAAGCGATGCCGACGTTGAGCGCCAAGTAACCGGCGCGGCGACCCATAACCTCAACGACGCTGCAACGGTCGTGAGATTGCGCGGTGTCGCGGAGTTTATCGATCATGTCCATGCAAGTGTTGAGTGCGGTTTCGTAACCGATGGTGTGCTCGCAGCAGGAGATGTCGTTGTCGATGGTGCCGGGAATGCCGATGCAAGGAACACCTCTCTTGGTCAGATCTTGCGCGCCGCGGAACGAACCGTCGCCGCCGATGACAACCACGCCGTCGATGCCGCGTTTACGGCAGTTTTCGATGGCTTTTTGCATACCCTCTTCGGTGCGGAATTCGGGGCTGCGCGCGGTGCAAAGCATGGTACCGCCGCGATGGATGATATCCGACACGCTGCGCAGATTCATTTCGAACATATCGTCGTGGATGAGACCGTTGTAACCACGATACACACCGTACACCTCGAGACCGCGATTGAGTGCCGTACGAGCAACAGCACGAATAGCAGCGTTCATGCCGGGTGCGTCACCGCCGCTGGTCAGGACAGCAATACGTTTGACAGACATTTGCAAAACAACTCCTTTTATAGGTACTCCGTCCGATAAACAGACAGATTAAGTTCAAAATCCCATTTATTATACTACAACTATCCTCGGAAAAGCAAGTGTTATTTGTGTTTTCTCGGAAAATATTGCAAGATTTCGCGAAAAAATCACTCCACAAGTGCCACATTGGCGTCCGAAAGATGTTTTTTGAGCTTGGAGATCAGTGCTTTATCCGCTTCCACCGCCAATCCGCCTGCTTTGACGAGTTTGCCGCTGTCTGCAAAACGGATGAATACGGGGCGGTCGCCGTGGGATTTGGCGAGCAGCGGTTTGACCGCTTCCCACGCCGGATCGTGCTCGTTCATCAAGCGCAAATATAAACCGTATTTGGAAGAACGCGGGGCGGGCTTTGGAAGATCGTCAGGCGATTGGATAAAGGTTAAACGCTCGGCGATAACGGACGGCGGCTGATCTTCACGCAGGCTGAGTCGGCCGCTGACGATGACCGCTTGTCCCTCGGCAAGCGAGGAGGTGACGGCGGCGAGCGTTTTCGGGAACAGCACAAGTTCGATATCACCCGTTAGATCCTCCAGCACCGCATATGCCATGTCGGCGCCGCTTTTGGTGGCTTTGGTGCGAACGTTGGATAACGAGCCGAACAGCTTGACGGCTTCGCCGTCGGCTTTTTCGGCGTTTTCTTCCGCTCGCGCTAATAAATCGCTGAGCGGTGTAATGTGTAAATGCTTCAAATGCGGCTTATACACTTTTAAAGGATGTCCCGACAGGTACAGCCCCGTTACCGCTTTTTCCATCGCGAGCAGTTCCGAAACAGGCAGTTCCGCCAAGGGCGGTAATTCGTCGTGCGTCGGTGTCACATCGAACAATTGCGGGTCATCGAACAGCCCGAGCTGACCTTCCAGCTGACGGCGACCTTGACTGTCGAAACGCTCGAGAAGGATAGGGGCGTTTTCGAGCATTTGATGGCGGTTGGCACCGAGTCCGTCCAATGCACCGCATTGAATGAGACTTTCCACCGCGCGGCGGTTGCACTCGCGCTTTTGCGCCATACGCTCGATGAAATCGGTGAAATGGCGAAAAACGCCGTGTTGTTCACGCTCGGAGACGATCGCGTCAATGGTGGGACGACCGATGTTTTTGACCGCCAACAATCCAAAACGGATGCCGTCTCCTTCGGGAATGAAGTCACTTCGACTGTGATTGACGCTTGGCGGCAACACGCGAATATTCAGCACATTCGCTTCGCGGATATAGTCCGCGACTTTGGAGGCGTCGCCGATTGATGAAATCAACGCGCAAAGATATTCGCGCGGATACAACGCTTTGAGATAGGCGGTTTGATACGCCACCATCGCATAAGCGGCGGCGTGAGATTTGTTGAATGCATAGGATGCAAACGATGCCATTTCCTCGAAAATGCGCTCGGCGGTCGCGCGCGGCACGCCGCGGCGCACACAGCCCTCTACTTCGATGGTGCCGTCGTCGCGTTGCAAGCCGTCGATGAATACGTCGCGTTCACGCGCCATCACGTCGTGTTTTTTCTTCGACATCGCGCGGCGCACGAGATCGGCGCGCCCGAGTGAATAGCCCGCGAGTGCCTGCAAAATTTGCATAACTTGTTCTTGGTACACGATGCATCCGTAGGTCACGCGCAAAATCGGCTCGAGAAGCGGGTGTGCATACCGCACGTCCGCGGGATGATGACGGTTGTGGATATAACGCGGGATCGACGCCATCGGACCGGGACGATACAGCGAAATGACCGCAATCAAATCTTCAAAATGCTCGGGTTTCAGGTTGGCAAGCACGCGTTTCATGCCCGCCGATTCGAATTGGAACACCCCGACCGTGTTACCGGTCGAGAACAACTTGTACACTGCAGGATGATCCGTCGGGATGGAGTCGATCGAGAAATCGGGTTCCGTGCGGCGGATCATGCGAACGGCATTGTCAATGACCGTCAGGTTGCGCAGACCCAAAAAGTCCATTTTGAGAAGTCCGAGCTCCTCGAGTGTGGTCATGGTGAACTGTGTCGCGATCGCATCGCTGTTGGTGCAAAGCGGCACATAATCGCTGACAGGATCGGCGGTGATGACAACGCCTGCCGCGTGGGTCGACGCGTGGCGCGGCATACCTTCGATCTTTTTGGCAAGATCGATCAACCGCTTGACTTGCGGGTCGTTGTCGTACGATTCCTTGAGCGGCTTGGATTCATCGAGCGCGCGTGTAAGCGTCATATCGAGTGCCCACGGGATCTTTTTGGCGACCTGATCACCAACAGCGTACGGAAGCGACAGCACGCGCGCGACATCGCGCACGGCGGCTTTGGCGGCCATGGTGCCGAAGGTGACGATTTGCGCCACGTGATCGGCACCGTATTTGGACACGACATAATCAATGACTTGTCCGCGTTTTTCGTTGCAAAAATCAATATCAAAGTCGGGCATGCTTACGCGTTCGGGATTGAGAAATCGCTCGAACAGCAGGTCGTATTTCAGCGGGTCAATGCCCGTGATATCCATGCAATAGGCACAAAGACTTCCCGCGCCCGAACCACGTCCGGGGCCGACGGGGATGTCGTGCGTTTTGGCGTATACCACATAGTCGCGCACGATGAGATAGTAGTTAACATAGCCCATGCGCTCGATCATGCGCATTTCATATTGCAAGCGGTCAATCGCCTGTTGACTCGGCGTGCCGTATTTGCGTCGAAGTCCTTCCTCGCACAGCGCACGGAAATAGGCAACCGAATCGCCGCCCGGTGCATCGAAAGCGGGGAGTTTGGTTTCGCCGAACGTGAAATCAAATTGACAACGCTCGGCAATGTGTACGGTGTTGTCGAAAGCGGAGGGGATTTGCGGGAACAGGGCGCGCATCTCCTCTTCGGATTTCAAATAAAATTCGTCGTTCGGAAACGCCATTGACGACGGCGCATCCAGCGTTGTTGCGGTTTGGATGCACAACAGTACACGCTGAAGTTCTGCGTCTTCGCGCGAAGGATAGTGCGCATCGTTGGTGCAAACCAGCGGCAGTGACAATTCGTTTGCTAAGCGCAACAACAGGGGATTGATACGTTTTTGCTCGGCAATGCCGTGGTCTTGGAGTTCAATGTAAAAATGATCCTTGCCGAACATCGCCGCGTACATGGCGGCGGTTTGCTTGGCGGCGTTGTAATCGCCGCGTTCCAGCGCGCGAGGGATCTCGCCCGCCAAACAGGCCGACAGCGCGATCAAGCCGTCGTGATGCTGTTCGAGCAGTTCGTGATCAATGCGCGGTTTGCCGTAAAAACCGTCGGTGAAGGCGGTGGATACCAATTTGATCAGGTTTTGATAACCGATCTCGTTTTCGCACAACAGCACAAGGTGCGCGTGTTCGTTGTCGACGCCGTGTTGCTTGTCCGTGCGCTTGCGCGCCGCAACGTATACTTCGCATCCGATGATCGGTTTGATGCCTGCTTTTTTGGCGGCTTTGTAAAAATCGACCGCACCGTACATCACACCGTGATCGGTGATCGCAACGGCGGTTTGTCCGAGCTCTTTGGCGCGGTCGATCAGTGATTGAATACGGCAGGCGCCGTCAAGCAGACTGTATTCGCTGTGAACGTGAAGATGAACAAAAGCCACTTGCGGCACCTCCTTTTCGAATTTATACTTTTTGGGCGAATTCCACGATGCGTTTCAATCGGTGGTTGATGCCCGAACGGCTCAGCGGCGGATCAAACGCTTCGCCGAGTTCGCGAAGCGAATATTCGGGATGCGCCAAACGCATGTTGGCAAGTTCCTCGAGTTCGGGTGGCAGTTGCGATAATCCGCCGTTGTCGGCAATGTGCTGAACGGCTTTGAGTTGGTCGGTTGCCGCCGCCACTGTTTTGTCCAAATTGGCGCTTTCGCAGTTGGTGCGGCGGTTGACCGAGTTGCGGATTTCTTTCATGATGATCGTTTGATGGATCGCCAGTGCACCGCTCTGCGAACCGATGAGAGCGAGAAAATCCGCAATATGTTCGCCGCTTTTCAAATACAGCACGTGACAGCCTTTGCGCACCATGTGTTTGATGGGGATCTCCGCTTCTTCGATCAGCGTCAACAGATCGATGCTCAATTTATACAGCGGGATCGACAACTCCAAATGATAGTCGGATTCGGGATCGCTCACCGCGCCGCAAGCCAAAAACGCACCGCGCATATAGGCGGTTGCGCAACTGTTGCAGTCGATGTTGGCGCGATTGAGGCGCATCGAAAACTCGTCGCCGCTGTGTCCGAAACTTTCCAAAATCGTGCGGCGATCTTCCTCGTCAGCGACGGATACGCTGTAATACGAACCGCTTTTACGCGGCAAGGTTTGTTCAAAAAAGCTGACATCCTCAAACAACGCGGTGATCACCGCCGCATACGCCGCGGCAACCGAGCGATGTTCCGTGAGAATGGACATTTCCTCAAGCGAAAAAGCGTGCGCGCATTGCAATAAACCGTAAGCGAAGGCGCGCCGACAGCATGCGTGCGGCAGAGGGGATGCGGATATTTCTTTTTTGATATCGGCGCAAAAGGACATGGCCTTGTCTCCTTTTCACAAATTCTATCAATCGTACCAGGTGGTGCCGAGCAGACGCACCTCGGGTGACATTGTGACGCCGAAGGTGTCAAACACGCGTGTGCGTACATCTTTTTCGAGTTGCCGCATTTGCTCGCATGTCGCGTTGCCGCGGTTGATCACAAAACCGGCGTGTTTTTCGCTGACTTGCGCATCGCCTACGCGATAGCCGCGCAGACCGCAGTCGTCGATCAGTTTTCCCGCAAAATAACCGGTCGGACGTTTGAAGAAACTGCCTGCACTGGGGTATTCAAGCGGTTGCTTTTCGCGACGTGCCGCGAGAAGCTCCGCCATGTTTTCGTGAATGGCGTTCTTGTCGCCTTCTTTGAGCGACAAGGTCACGGAAGTGACAATGCCGTTGTTTTTCATCAAGGCGCTTTGACGGTAGGACAGCGCGAGTTCGTTCACGTCGTAGGAAACTGTCTCACCGCTCGGCAACAGCACATCGGCGGATTTGACCACTTGGATCATCTCGCCGCCGTATGCACCCGCGTTCATGTACACCGCACCGCCGACGGTGCCGGGAATGCCGCAAGCGAATGCTAAGCCCTCAAGACCGCATTGTTGCGCGGTGCGCGACAGCTTTGCGAGCATCACACCTGCGTCGCAACGAAGCGTGGTCGCGTCGAGTTGCTCGATCGCCGCGTTGCGGATCTCCATGCGGATCACCGCACCGCGAAGGCCCTCGTCCGCGACCAGCAGGTTCGAGCCGGCGCCGATGAGTTGATAGGGAACACCGTCCGCTTGCAAGCGGCGGATCAATTCCGCGAGCGAGGCGGCGTCGTGCACGTTATAAAACACATCCGCGTTGCCACCGATTTTAAAGGTGGTGCAATCTTTCATCGAGGCTTGCTCGGTGACATCCACACGTAAGTCGGCGGCATAGGAAGAAAAAGTGGACATGAAAAAGTCTCCTTAAGTGATATCGTGTGCGCGATCAAGGAAAGCCGCGCCGATGATGCCCGCTTTGTTGCCGAGTGCGGCGGCTTCGAGGCGGGTCTGGTATAAGCTGTATTTACTGTAACGTTCTTCCGCGACAAACAGGCGCAAAGGGGAAAGCAGGGTTTCCGCTTCGTGGGAAACACCGCCGCCGATGCACATGAGTTCGGGCTGGAAGATGTTGATGATGTTGGTCAGACCGCAGGTCATCCAACGCAAATAGTTGGCGATCAATTCGCCTGCGACGAGATCGCCCGCTTTCATGGCATCGAAAGCGGTTTTGCCGTCGACCTCTTCGAGCGTCGGGGCAAAACGCCACAAAATGCTGTCGGGACGTGCTTGCATGGCTTCGCGGGTTTGACGGATGAGTGCCGTTGCCGAGCAATATTGCTCAAAGCAACCGCGACGACCGCAACCGCAAAGGATGCCGTCTTTTTGAATGACAATGTGACCGAGCTCCGCGCCGGCGTAGTTGCAACCGGTGTAGATCTTGCCGTCGAACACGATGCCCGAGCCGATGCCCGTGCCGATGGTGATGAGGATGAAGCTGTTGCTGCCTTTGGCGGCACCCGCGATGTATTCGCCGTAAGCGGCGGTGTTGGCGTCGTTGTCGATTGTGACGGGACGACCCAGACGCGCTTCCATTTCGGCTTGAAGCGGCAAATTTTCGAAATTCAAGTTGCAGGCATATTCAACGATGCCCGTTTTGGTGTTGCAGGTGCCGGGAGAGCCGATGCCGATACGTTCGATATCGTCCATGGTCAAGCCCGCCGATGCAACAAGCTCTTTGGCGACATTCGCCATGTTGTCCATGATGTCCGTGGCGTTGCGGCTGTCGGTGCAGGTGCAACACGTGGTGGAAGCCAAAATGTTGTAATCGTCATCCACAATGCCGAATTTGATGCAGGTTCCTCCGAGATCGATTCCAATGCGGGGCATAGCGCACATCCTCCTTAAAATTTACTCCAATCGGCTTGCAAAGCGGCGTCCGCAGGGGCGGCGTCGCCCATGCCGAGCTTGTGAAGCAGCTCTTGCGCGGCGTTGTAACCCATTTTCTTTTGACGGTTGTTCATCGCCGCGATCTCGATGACGATCGCAAGGTTTCGACCTGGTTTGACGGGAATGGTTACGCGCGGCACTTTGTTGCCGAGAATGTCGATATAATCGTTTTCAAGACCCATGCGGTCATACGCTTTCGACGAATCCCACGGTTCCATTTCAATGACCATGTCGATTTTTTCGGTCAGCTTAACGGCACCCATACCGAAGATACGGCGCACATTGACAATGCCGATGCCGCGCAGTTCGATGAAGTGGCGAATGTTTTCGGGGGCGGATCCGACGAGCGTCTTATTGGAAACGCGACGAATCTCGACCGCGTCGTCCGCAATCAAACGGTGACCGCGTTTGAGAAGCTCAACGGCGGTTTCGCTTTTGCCGACGCCGCTGTCGCCCGTGAGGAGAACGCCTTCGCCGTAAACTTCGACGAACACGCCGTGGCGGGTGATGCGCGGCGCGAGTTGAACGCCGAGCAGGGAGATGATCGATGCCATCAATTCGGACGTACCTTGCGCGGAACGCAACAGCGGCACTTCATATTCGGAGCAAAGCGCCGACAATTCGGGAATATCCAAATCGCGTGCAATGATAATGGCGACGGGGGCATAGGAGACGAAATCGCGCAGGTGTTTCTCGCGCACGTCCTGTGACAAACTGTACAAATAGCTTTCCTCGCCCTTGCCGATGATTTGCAAGCGTTCGGGATCGAAAAATTCGAAATAACCGCCGAATGCCATACCGGGGCGGTTGATGTCCATCGTGTGGATGGTGATCTCCTCGGGATCGCGCGGGAGAAACAACGTTTCCAAGTTGCATTCGTCCATGATTTTTTTGAGAGACACGGAATAAGTCTGTTTCATACATATCCTCCTGTCGGTCGAATTATGATTTCGGGCGAATCTCGCCCTTGTAAAAGGCGTCGGCAAACCACACGCTGTCGAGCGTGAATTCCCGATCCTGCAGGTACGAAAGTTCCGCCGCGTCGGTGGTGAAACGGAAAATCAAGCGGTAGGAGCAAAGCGCTTGTTTGGTGATGCCGAAGCGTTTGTTTTGCTCGTTTTTGCCGTATTTGCCGTCGCCGACAAGCGGGTGTCCGATGGATGCCAGGTGTGCACGGATCTGATGGGTGCGACCCGTCAGCAGGTCGATGTCGAGAAGTGACACACCGTTTTTCTCGCCGAGCACCGTGTAACGTGTGGCGATTTTGCGCCCTTGTCCTTCTTTTTGAGAAATGTACACACGGTTTTGGGATTCGTTTTTATCAAGATACGCTTCCAGCAAATCGCTTTTCTTGGGCATCGAGCCGTACACAAGGCACAGATAATGTTTTTCGAGCTCGCGATGCTTAAGCTTGTCGTTGAGAATGCGAAGTGCCGCGGCGTTTTTCGCCGCGATGACAATGCCGCAGGTGTTGCGGTCGATGCGGTTGACGAGAGCGGGAGCAAAGCTGTTTTCCGCTTCGGGGTCGTATTCGCCTTTTTCGTACAAATAGCGTTGCACGCGGAAGATGAGCGTGTCGGTGAATTCGCTGTCGTCGGGATGAACGATCAGTCCGACGGGTTTGTTAAGAAGCATCATGTTTTCGTCTTCATACACGATTGACAACGTCTTGGATGCGTGCATAAACTCGTAGACAGGCGCGCTTTGAACCAGCACATCGTCGGGAAGGTAAATCGCGATCACGTCGCCTGCCTCGAGCTTGTCCTCGGCGGCGATGCGCTTGCCGTTGCGTTTGATATCCTTTTTGCGAATCGCCTTGTACATCAGCGAGGCGGGGAGTAACCGAAACGTCTTTGTGAGAAATTTGTCGAGTCGTTGTCCCGCGTCGTTGGGTTTAACGGTGATTTGTTTCATAGCATCGGGTCCTTTTTCGAGAAAATCTTTTTATACAGAATTCATTATAGCATATATCTCTTGTCTTTTCAAAGGGAATTTTCAGAAATCGTGTCAGAATCCCTTGCAATCTGCGAAAACGATTTCGATCGAAACAAAAACGGTGATCAAGTCAAGACTTGATCGCCGTTCGGGGCTTGATTAAGCAGTTTTGCGAATGAAATATACAATCGAATCGGGGGTGACGCAAAAATCGTCTTCGGTTATGACGGAAATCGTCACGCCTTCAAACTCAAAGTCGCAAAGATTATATCCGTCCATGGTTCTGTCTGCGGGTCTCGCATATTTGAACGTCACGCCGTACATGTCTGCCAATTGTTCGCCGTTCACACGTTCGGATAACCCGACAAAGACGGAGGAGGCTGTCATACCGTGTAATGTGCGAATAACAGCGTCGGGTTTCGGTTGAGGAAGCGGATCCATGTGATATTGGTCGTTCGCGTCGCGCGTGCTTGAATCCATGTCGCCGTCCAAAGCGGCAAAGCCTTCTTCAAAACCGTATTTCCCGCTTCCGTCTTGCAACTTTACGATCGGTCCGCCGTTGAGATACCAAATGGCAACGACATCTCCGTGTTTCTCTTGAATTTGAGAAAAAGGCATGCCGATTTCCGAGAGCAAATCAAGATTCACGGTAGGCGGCGGAGTTGTTGCCGTCGTTGTTGTTGTTGTCGTTGTTGTTGTTGTCGCCGCTTCGGTAGTGGTTGTAACGTTATCAATTTGGAAAGCGGTTCCGTTCGGTTGACAAGCCGTGAGCATCGTGAGGCAAAGGATCACAGACAGTAAAATCGCAACCGTCGTTTTCAAGGCTTTCATAAAGATACCTCCTTTTGAATCCCAAAGCATCGTTCCTGCATGTATAGTATATCATGCCTCAAAATTGTTGTCAACTTGGGCAAAGTCTTGACTTTGCCGTACAATACTTGTATACTGAATGTGCTTTGTGTAGGCGAAATCAAAATCGGTGGGGTGAAAGAGTTGTCCGAGCATATTCATAAGGGACATCGCGAGCGCATGAAAACGCGCTATATCGAACAAGGATTTCGCACATTTAAGCCCCATGAACTGGTGGAAATGTTGTTGTATTACGGTGTTCCGCAAAAAGATACCAATCCGATGGCGCACCGGTTGCTGAATGTGTTCGGAAGCGTGCGCGGCGTGTTGGCGGCGGATCGGGAATTGCTGTTGACTGTCGAAGGTGTCACGCCGCATGTTGCGACGATGTTGAATCTGGTCGGCGATTTGTGTCGCTATTGCGCCGAGGAAGCGATGCCTGTCGGCATGTCACTTCGCACGACCGAAGATTTTGTGGCGTTTTTGCGTCCGCGTTTCGACGGCTTGCCCGTCGAAGAGGTGTGGATCGTTTGTATGGATATGCTGGCGCGCGTCGTCGGAGTGCATCAAATCTCCGTCGGAACACCGATGAATGCGGAAATCAACATGCGTAAGATCATGCAGTTTGCGTTGGCGGACAATGCCTCCCAATTGGTGATGGCGCATAATCATCCGTCGGGGATCGCTCTGCCGTCGCAACCCGATGTCCGCGCGACAATCGCGCTTGCCAAAGCACTGGAAGGCGTGAACATCAAGTTGATGGATCATTTGATTTATGCGCGCGATAACGAATGTGTGTCATTTAACGACAGCTATGATTTTGAGCTTGCCCTGCGAGGTTTGGGAAGCGTGTAATAAAAAGAAAGAGAAGATTCGTGAATCACGAGTCTTCTCTTTTTGTTATTTAACGGGTCGGTTGATATATTCTGCGCGAAGTTTGGAATAGACGATGTGCTGTTCGTGATACAGTCCATAGTTACCCGACAACAGATAACTGATCACGCACGCAGGTGCAAACAACAGCAAACCGCTCGAGCCGAACAGTTCCACACTTAAGATAATCGAAGCAACCGGACAGTTGACCACACCGCAGAACACGGCAATCATGCCGATGGCGGCGGCAAATCCCGCATCCAAGCCGAACAGCGGCCCAACGATGCAACCGAAGGTCGAGCCGATGAACAACGTCGGCACGATTTCGCCGCCCTTAAAGCCGCATCCGATGGTGATGGCGGTGAACAGCATTTTCCACAAGAATGCCGCAGGAACGCCGCTTCCCTCGTTGACGGCGCGGTAAATGATCTCGGTTCCCGAACCGTTGTATTCGTTTGTGCCGCAAAGGTAGGTCAGCGCAATCAACGCACATGCCCCCACTGCGATGCGCAGGAACGGATTCGGAAACGCGCGTTTGAAAAGGTGATGGCTTTCGCGCATCGACAGACAAAATACAACGCTGATGCCCGCACACAGCACCGACAATAATGCGACGCGCCACATGACATCAAACGATACGGCGGGGATGTCTACTGTAAATGACATGGGATGCGAGCCGAGAAGCAGCGCAATCGCGTAGCTTAACAACGCCGCAACGGTGCAGGGGAGAAGCGCGGCATAGTACATCACGCCGACGCTGACCACTTCAATGGCGAAAAAGACGGCTGTAAGCGGAGTGCAAAACAGAGCCGAAAACAACGCGCTCATGCCGCAAAGTGTGACAATGTGCATGTCGCGCTCGTTCAAACGCATGAGCGTGCCGAGCTTGACGCCGATGCTGCCTCCCAGTTGAAGTGCCGCGCCTTCGCGTCCTGCCGAGCCGCCCAGCAAATGAGTCAAAAAAGTCGCAACAAAAATCAACGGTGCCATCATCAAGCGAATGTGGCGACCCGTTCTCACCGAACTGATGACTTCATCCGTGCCGGCGGATTCCAACATATGCGTCACGGTGTAAAGAAACACGATCACAATGCCGCCGACGGGTAACAGCCAAATCAGCCAGGCGTGTTCGCCGAAAAAGAGGTTGGCATGCTCCACGCTTTTATGGAACAGCGTACCGATCGGGCCGCCGACCGCCGCCGTTACCAATGCAACGATCAACCATTTGAATACGACGCATGTGTATTCTTTGATATGTTTATGCTTTTGTTTTAAAACGTCTTTCATAAAGAATTCTCCTCGGCATTGCCTACGTTTATAAACCAAAGCGTATTATAGCACAAATTCGACAGAATGCAAGAAAAAAGCGCTGTTATAAAACAGCGCTTTTTTGAGCCAGAGGTCGAATTTCTTTTTTGTAAAGATGAATGAAGAATACGATGCACAAGGTGAGCGACATAAGCTCGGCGATGGGGAATGCCCACCAAACCGCATGAACATCACCCATGAGCGACAACAGATATGCCGCGGGGATCAACACAACCAATTGGCGTCCGACGGATACGATCAAGCTTAAAATGCCGTGCGACAACGCTTGGAAAACCGACGTGATGATGATACAGAAACCTGCAAACAAGAAACTGAAACTGATGGTTTTCAGTGCCGAAACCGCGATAGCGGCGGTTTCAGTTGACAAATTAAAGGGAATGAGCAACAGGTTGGGGAAGAATTGGAACAGTCCCAAACCAAAGAGCATCATCGCCATCGCACAAACCACGCTGAGTTTGACGGTTTTCATGATACGGTCGGGTTTTCTTGCACCGTAGTTGTATGCCACGATCGGCACCATACCGTTGTTTAATCCGAAAACAGGCATGAAGATGAAACTTTGGAGTTTGAAATAGGTGCCGAGCACCGTGATGGCGGCTTCGCCGCTTTCCGGGAAATTCGATTTCAAAATCAAATTGAAAAAGAAGGTCATGACCGATGCAATTGAGGCCATGATGATCGACGGTACACCGACCGAATAAATTTTGCCGATGGTACGTCCGTTGGGTCGGAAACGACGGAATGACAGATGAATTTCTTTGTTTTTGGTGCGGTTGAACCAAATCGCCAATCCCATCGCTACAATTTGACCAAACACAGTGGCAATGGCCGCGCCTGCGACGCCGAAGCCTTTAAAATCGCCGATGCCGAAGCCGAACACAGGATTCAGAATGCCGTCGATTTGTGCGATGAATTTGAGGATCGTCGTGCCGACAATACCGAGATTTTCGAAAAAGTCGGTGCCGAAAATAAACAGCGGATCGAGAATGATGTTGATGATCGCGCCCGTGCCCTGCGTGATCATGGTGAACAGCGTTTTGCCTGTTGATTGCAACAAGCGTTCAAACACAAATTGTCCGAACAAACCGATGGACAGCGAACAGCAAAGGGTGAGATATTGCGTGCCGTACGAAACGACCTGTTCGTTGTCGGTCATCATGCAAATGTAGGCATGCGAACCGACCAATCCGAAAATCAAAAACGCGATATAGCTCAACACTGCCAGGAAAACGGCGTTGTTGGCGGCGCGTCCCGCTTCTTCGTGATTCTTTTCGCCGAGACTTCTGGACAACAATGCGTTCACACCGACGCCTGTGCCCGCGCCGACCGCGATCATCAGGTTTTGAACAGGGAAAGCGATGGTGACGGCGTTTAAGGCGTTTTCGTTGATTTGGGCAACGTAGATGCTGTCCACGATGTTGTACATCGCTTGTACCAACATCGAAATGATCATCGGGGTTGCCATGCTGAACAGTAACCGCCCGATGGGCTTGGTGCCCATTTTGTTTTCTTTAAGCTGTGACATAATCAAGATCCTTTGTCATTTTATTTCGTTTTTTAGCAACGGACAGTATATCAGCATTTTTAAAAAAAGTCAAATATTTGCAAGCAATTTTTCGGCGTTTCGAAACGCAATGCACTCGCGTTCGTCGGCGGTCAGCGGCAATGCGTCGAAATACGCTTTGTCCGCTTCTTGATCGCCCCAAGGGGAATCGGACGCAAACAGAATGCGCTCGGCACCGTGGTTGCGAATGATGCGAAGCAATTGTTCGTCACCGATTTGTCCGAGAGAAAATCCGAGGTCGAAATAGACGGGCTTGCCGACGAGATGAGTCTCGACGTCGTCCCAACATCCCCAACCGCCGACGTGAGCGAGCACTACGCGCGGGCGGGAAGGGTCTTGTCCGATTTGCGCAAGCATGGTTGCCGCGCGATCGGGTGTGCAATGCACAGGTTCGGACAAGCCGATGTCAATACCGGCGTGGATGACAACGAGCAAATCGCGTTTCACCGCTTCTTGAATGATGCGGATGTTGCGCTCGTCGTCGATAAATACGCCTTGATAATCGGGGTGAAGCTTGATGCCTTTGAGCCCGAGGGAGGCGATGTAATCCAACTTTCCCTCGATGTTTTCGTTGTTCGGATGGATGCCGCCGAAAGAAATCAGGCGGTCTTGTGCGGCGTTGAGTTGTGCCGCGAAGCGGTTGACGGAATCGAATTGCGACGGTTTGGTCGCCACGGGGAGTATCACGGCTTTGTCGATGCCGGCGTTGTCCATTGAACGGAGAAGCCCATTTGCCGTACCGTCGGTGTGAGCGGGGATGCCGCCGACTTTTTCAAGGTGTGCGATTGTGGAAGCGGCAATGGCGTCGGGGAAGATATGGGTGTGAAAATCAATGTACATATCGGGTGCCTCTTTTCGTCAAAAAGCACCGCTGTTTTGTGACAGCGGTGCTTTTTAAGAATCAATTTTCTGTGATGCGTTGCAAGAAAGCTTTGGTGCGTTCACTCTTCGGATGATCGATCACATCGGTCGGTGTGCCTTGTTCCACGATCACGCCGCCGTCCATAAAGATGATTTTGTCGGATACATCGTGAGCGAACGACATCTCGTGCGTGACCACGATCATCGTGCAATCCTTATCTTTTAATCCGCGAATGACCTTGAGCACTTCGCCCGTCAATTCGGGGTCAAGCGCCGATGTCGGTTCGTCGAAGCAGAGAATATCGGGATTGAGCGCCAGCGCGCGGGCAATGGCAACGCGCTGTTGTTGACCACCCGACAGTTGGGAGGGGTAGTAGTCGGCGCGTTCGGTTAATCCGACTTGATCGATCAGTTGTCGGGCGCGTTCCTCAATGTCGGGAACATCTGCAATTTTCAGCAACTTCGGTGCCAGCATGACGTTTTGCAGCACTGTGTATTGCGGAAACAGATTGAACGATTGAAACACCAAACCGAAATGCAAACGATTTTTGCGGATCACATCGTCGGACGGACGCTTGGCGAGTCCGTCATAAATGCACTTGCCGTCGATGCTGATCGTGCCTTCCTCGGCAAACTCCAAAAAGTTGATGCATCGAAGAAGCGTGGTTTTGCCGCTGCCCGAGGAGCCGATGATGGACAGCACTTCGCCGCGTTCGAGCGAAAAATCAATACCTTTGAGGATGGTGGTTTTTCCAAAGCTCTTTTTAAGTCCGTTGACTTCCAAAAATGCCATGTGCGATTACCTCTAGTTGAAATAGTCCAATTTTTTCTCAATGTAATTAAACAGCAATGTCAGTACGCCGCTGAACAGCAGGAAGTAAGCACCCGTGTAGAACAACGGCCAAATGATGCCTTTACCGCTGAAACGTTCGGCGACCATCAAGATTTCCGCAACGGCGATCACGCGCGCCAAAGAGGTATCTTTGACGAGGGTGATGATTTCGTTTGCCATCGGCGGAACGATACGCTTGACGACTTGCAACAATACGATTTTGGAAAAAATCTGCGTTTTGGTGAGTCCGAGTACCTGACCCGCTTCATATTGACCTTTCGGGATGCTCTCGATACCGCCGCGGTAAATCTCCGAGAAATAGCAAGCGTAGTTAATCACGAAAGCAATCAACGCCGCGAGCATGCGATCGGACATCGGCATATGGAATACCAGACCGGGGACGTACATCACAACGAACAGTTGCAACATCAGCGGCGTGCCGCGGATGCACCACACGAACGTTTTGGCAATGAGACTGAGCGGTTTGAACTTCGACATGGAACAAAACGCAATGAGCAGTCCGAGCGGCAGGGCAAACAGCAAGGTTCCGACGAACAGCTTGCCGTTTTCCAAAAAGCCTGCCGCAAGATCCAAACTGACTTGCTGAAAAGACATGGCAATGACCTCTTAAACAGAATTATTTCGACTTAACGACCTTTACTTGCTTGTTTTGCATGTAGGGGATGGAGACGCTCATGTTCTCTTGGCGTTCCTCGGTAATGGTCATACCGTTCCAAATGCAATCGATGTTTTTGGAAGCAAGCTCGGTTTCCTTGGCAGACCAGCTGATCTCTTGGAACACGGGCTCAACGCCGAGCTTCGCGCAAACCGCTTTGGCGAATTCGGTTTCGAAACCGACAAGCTCGCCGTTCTCGTTTTCGTAGTTCATGGGAGCAAAGTAGGTGATGCCGATCACCATCTTGCCTTTGCCGGTGATGTAAGCATAGTCGGAATCGGTTTCCGCTTGCTTAAAGGGCTCGCTTTCCGCGTCGCCGAGCAGGATGTCTTCGAGTTTGTAGCCGGCGGCAATCGCGTCGAGGGTGCCGTCTGCTTTGAGCTCACGAATGACTTCGTTGACGCGAGCGGTCATGTCCGAGCCTTTGCGGAACGCAATGCCGTATTGCTCTTCGGCGTAACCGTCGCCTTCGACGACCAGGTTGGCATAGTCAGTGCCTTCGCCGATCGAACCGATCGACATGACGTAGTCGATGATCGCGGCGTCAGCCGTGCCGGAGTTGACTTCCATCAACGCCTTGGCTTGGGTGTCGACAGCCGTGTAGCTGTAATCGGCGAAATCTTCGTGGGTGGTGGCGACGCCTTCACCGGCGGATTCCTTTTCGGCAACAAGAGTCATCTTGTCGCTCGAGCAGCCTGCAAAAGCACCTACGATCATCAGCGCGGCAACCGCGCAACAAAGGAATTTCTTCATCATAATTCAATCTCCTTCAAAGTTAAGATGGTCGGCATACGCCAACGCTCCTCATTATATACCATTGTGTTAGCAAAGTAAAGTGGTAAAACGTAAAATTTTTAGAATTTTTTTCATTTGTGTTTGTTCAAACGGTTCAAAGGTCTATTTCGGACAAGACGGACATACCTTATTAGCAAAGGGAGGTGTGAGGCGATGGATGTCCGGACAGGCTTGTGTCGCTGTGTTCCCAAAGTGGTCGGCGACGTGTTGGCATCACTTTCCGATCGAGAATGGAACGAGGTGCAGGAGATACGTCTGCGTGCTGCAATGCCGCTTGTGCTGTCGCGTGCGACAGGCGATCGCGTGTGCGACGTCACCGTTTCGCAGTCGCAGGTGCGTGAATGCTTTTTGCGGTTATGCGACCAAGCGGTGCATACGCATCAAGAAGAATTACGGCAAGGCTTTATTACAACGCGAGAGGGTTTACGTGTCGGTGTGGCGGGAACGGCGGTGATGCGCGATGGTACGATTGCGTCTTATCGCGATATCACATCCCTGTGTATACGTTTGCCGCATTGTCATCGCGGTTGTGCAACGTCGCTGTTACCCTATATTGAAACGGCACACGGTCTGAAAGGAATGCTTTTGTGCGGTGCGCCGTCTTGCGGTAAAACAACGCTGTTGCGTGATTTGGCGTATCAACTGGCGCGCACACATCGCGTGTCGGTGATCGACGAGCGACGGGAATTGTCTGTTGAGGATTTGCGCGGTTGCGATGTGCTTTGCGGTTGTCCGAAAGCAAATGGGATTTTGCAAGCGGTGCGAACGCTGTCGCCGGATGCGGTGATCGCGGATGAGATCGGCGATGAGCAAGAATGGAACGCGGTTGCACAAAGTGTGTTTTACGGCGTGCGTGTGATCGCGTCGGTGCATGCGCACGAAGAACGTGAGTTGCTGGCACGCCCGTACATACGAGAGGTTTTGAAAAACGGCGGGTTTGAATGGTTGGCGTTTTTGCCGCCGCGTCGTCGAATCGGCGATGCGGTGCGGATGCGAAAGGCGGCGGATTTGTTTGAAGTGGATCGGGATTTTAATGATGACTTGCGCGTGTGCGGGAATCGGGTTGGTATGTGCCAAGCGGCTGTATGATGCGGAAAAACGTTGGCAAGCGTGGGATGTGCTGTTGGCGCGGCTTCACGGAGAATTGCGCTACACGGCGTGTCCGTTGCAGGAGGCGTTCGAGCGGATTTACAAACAAGATCTGACAGTGCTCGAATGGCTCAAAGGGTATGCGGTGTCCGACGGCGAGTTGTATTGTCCGCGTGGGTTTTCGGATGAGGAACAGTCGTTTGCCGATTCGTTTTTTGCATTTTTGGGAACGAGTGATTTGGAAGGACAGTTGACCCATCTTTCGCAAACGCGGGAAAAAGCGCAAGAACTCGCCAAAGCGGCGACCGAACGGCGCAAACGCCTTGGGAATGTATATGCCGTCACAGGGATCTGTACAGGCGTTTCCTTGGCGTTGGCGATGATTTGAAAACAGGAGGAAACGGCAATGGACGTAGATCTTATATTCAAAATTGCGGCCATCGGCATCATTGTCGGTGTTCTCAATCAGGTGTTGATTCGATCGGGACGGGAAGAACAGGCCATGATGACAACACTTGCGGGGTTGATCGTGGTGTTGACGATGATTGTATCAGAGATCAGCACTTTATTTGATACGGTCAAATCGGCGTTTGGATTGTGAGGCGCAAGATGACAGTTTGGATGATTGTCGGTGTGTCGGTCACGGCGGCTTTATTAGCCCTTATACTGCGACAGACA
>JAZTZV010000045.1:0-13946 GCA_045637645.1 Acutalibacteraceae bacterium
ACCGGTACGGTCGGCTCGCCTTCGACGTATGAAGGCGCGATGTCGGTCGCATCCATCAGCGGTGTCGAAACTCCCTACATTCTCTTCGGCAAAACGATCATCTACTTCGTCGAGTCCACAAACGCGGCGGCCGAAGAAAACAAATTCTGCGAAACGCTGCTCGGCGACAAAGATTCCGTAAAAATGGAGTATGTGACGATCCCCGGTGTGGGTCGTACCGCCGACTATACGGGCATCGACATCAAGGGCAAGATCGCTCTTGTGCGCCGCGGTTCCAACACCTTTGAAGAAAAAGCCATCATCGCCCAAGAACAGGGCGCGGCGGGTATCATCGTGTACAACAACGTGTCCGGTGATATCAAAATGAACGTCGGCGACGCAACGCTGGCGGTTTGCTCCATCTCGCAAGACGATGGCGAGATGCTTGCGGCGGCGGGCAAAGGCACGCTGAAATTCAGCCGCAAGCAAACTTCGGGCCCCTTCATTTCCGACTTCTCGTCTTGGGGCCCCGCTCCCAACCTCAGTATTAAACCCGAAATCACCGCTCACGGCGGCAGTATTTTGTCTGCGGTGACGGGTGGTTCTTACGATCGCTTGTCGGGTACGTCGATGGCGTGTCCGAACTTGTCGGGCGTTGTGCTTCTCCTGCGTCAATATGTCGTGGAGAACTTCCCCGAAATCGCCGACGACAATTTGAAAGTCAACGCGATGGTCAACTCGCTGTTGATGTCGACGGCGGACATTGCGCTTGGTAAAAACGGCTTGCCCTATTCGGTGCGCAAGCAAGGCGCCGGTCTTGCCAACCTGCAAGCCTCCATCGATACACCCGCTTACCTCACCACGTTTGATGCCGAAGGCACGGCGATGGATAAGGTGAAATTGGAACTCGGTCATGACCCCGAAAAAACGGGTGTTTATGAAATGACCTTCGCCATCAACAACGTCGGCAAGAAAAAGGTTGCTTATAATCTGGGTGCCTATGTTATGACCGAAGGTGTCAGTGACACCAAAACGAGTGCCGGTAAAACGACGGTGACCGAGGAGTCCTACATCCTCGACGGCGCATCGTTTGAGATCGTGTCCGTGGAAGGCGGCAAGAAAAGCGGTAAGAAAGTGACCGTTAAAGCGGGCGAGACCGCGACCGTAACGGTGAAGATCACCCTCTCCGATGAGGATAAGGCGTATTTGGATGCGTCCTTCGAAAACGGTATGTACGTTGAAGGCTTCATCACACTCGATGCCAAGAGCGGCACAAAAATCGATCTGAATGTTCCGTACTTGGCGTTCTACGGCGATTGGACAAAAGCGCCGTTGTTTGACTTGACTTATTTTGATACCAACGCCGACGAACTCGACGACGGTATCGATTTCGAAGATAAGACGATGGCGGACGCGTATGCGAGCCGTCCCGTCGGCGGCGTCAGCGATGACTATGTGAGCTACCTTGGTTCTTACTACTTCTTGCAGGATCCCAAGGATATAGCGATCCCCGCCGACCCGAATCACGTCGCGCTCTCCAACCAAATCGGCACGATCCATTCGCTTCGCTATGTATTTGCAGGCTTGCTCCGCAACGCGACCAAGATCGATGTCACCATCACCGACGATATCACAGGCGAAGTTGTCTATGAAGTCGAGGATAAAGATGTGCGCAAATCGTACAGCGACGGCGGCGCGTCGATCTACCCCGCGAACGTGGAGATCGAGTTCGATGCGACCGAATACAATCTGGAAAACAACAGTGAATATACCGTGCGCTTGGTCGGCTACCTCGATTACGGCGAGAACAGCGAGCAAGCCAACAAGAACAATGTGTTCGAATTCCCGTTGGTCGCCGACTTCGAAGCACCTACCGTCACCGATGTGCAATATTATTATGAATATGATAAGTCGGCGAAGAAGAACCGTTTGTACGCCGATGTGTACATCTACGACAACCATTACTCCATGAGCTCGCAAATCGGTTATGTCACGCAGGGCGAGGACGAGAACGGCAATCCGATGCCCGAAATGAAAATGTTCGAGCAATACATGACGCCGGTTTACTCCGAGCGCAACAGCACCACCAAAGTGACGTATGAGTTGACCGACTATCTCTACGACATCAAAAACAACGCAACGACTAAAAATACGTTCGTGTTGAATGTGTATGATTACGCACTCAACTATGCGACTTACGAGATCGGCTTGCCCGATGATTTCACCGACTTCTACTTTGAAGGTCTTGAGGCCGGTCTGACCCTCAGCCCCAACGAGGTGTACACCCTTGATCCCGTGGTCATGCCTGCAACGCAGTGGGCCGAGCTGCTCAGCTACACCTCCTCCAAACCCAGCGTCGTTCGTGTGGTCAACAACAAGCTGGTTGCGGTGAGAAGCGGTACGGCGGTCATCAAAGCACAAGATCCTGTCAACAATAAAAGTGTCACGTTCAACGTGACGGTTCTCAAAGAAGGCGACGAAGGCTACAAGCGCTACGACAAGCCGGTTGCCGATGTCTTTACGCTCGACGGTTACACCACCTTGAAAGCGTATTACATCCTTGAAAACGAGGACAAGAAGATCGGCGACACGGGCAGCGTGAACTTCTTCGAAGGCAAGTACAACCTCGAGATGTATCCTTCGGAAAAAGTGTGGCTCAACTATTCGCTCGACGCGTTCTATCCGAAGGATACGATCGTGAGCTTCGAATCCAGCAACGAAAGCATCGTAACGGTTGACACGTCCGGCAACGTGACCGCTGTCGGTGAGGGCTTTGCGTCCGTGACGGTTAAGGTGCTGATGGACAATAAGAGCACCTACTATTCCGAGACGGTGTCTGTTGAAGTCAAAGACCCCTACATTACGCAAGGTGCGTTCTTGACGCACTATTACGGCAACGGCGGTCTGGTTGACATTCCCGCCGATCTCTCCTTGCAAGAAATCGGCTCGTTTGCGTTCTCGAACTTTGAGTACATCCTCAAGACACCGGAGGAACTCGCGTTTGATGACGCCGAAACCTCCAAACAATGGTTCATCGGTGACAACACCATCACCAAGGTGGTCATCCCCGAGGGTGTGAAGAAGATCAATTCGTATGCGTTTGCCAACTTGACGGCACTTGAGGAGATCGTGCTTCCCTCGACGTTGGAATCGATCGAATACGGCGCGTTCTACGGTTGTTCGGCGTTGCAGAAGATCACCTTCAGCGGCGAAAACAACCTGCAAATCATCAGCCAAAACGCGTTTGAAAACTGCGACCTGCGCGGCAAGATCGAACTCTCCTCCATCTGCGTGATTTCGGACTATGCCTTTGCGGGCAACCAAAAGCTCGAAGGCGTTGTGCTCGGCGATACGCTCCTGTCGGTCGGACAGTATGCGTTCGCGGGCTGTCAAAAACTGAAAACGGTGGACATCGCGTCCAAGAAAGTGAAATACGGCGCGTATGCCTTCACCGATTGCGAAGCCCTTACGGAATTCACCGTCAACGCGGCGGTTCTTCCCGAAGGCATGTTCTATGAGTGCGAATCGCTCAAGACCGTGACGATCGGTGCCGCGGTGAACGACATCGGCGTGTTCGCGTTCCGCGACACGGCGGTTGACAAGTTTGTGGTGGAAAAAGGCAACACGGCGTTCAAGGTGCAAACCGCGGATTACATCCTTGCCGCGGGCGGTAAAAAGCTGATCGCGGTGTCGCCGCTCGTGAAGGGCGATTTCACTGCCGCGAATATCGGCGGCGCCGAAGTGAAAGAGATCGCCAAGGGTGCGTTCTCGCACAACCAAAAGATCACCTCCGTGAAACTGCCCGAGGTCACCGCTGTCGGTGATTACGGCTTGGCTTCCAATGAAAGCCTGACCTCCGTGACGCTCGGCACGCTGAAGACGATCGGGGATTATGCATTCTTCGAAACGTCCGTTACCGCGATGCCGACCTTCGATGAGAAGGCCAAAATCGGTAAATATGCCTTCTCCTTCTCGAAGATCACATCGGTCAACATTCCCGACGGCATGACCATCGAGGAAGGCACGTTCAGCGAATGCACGAAGTTGACCACTGTGGTGATCGGCAACAAAGTCACCATCGGCAAGTTTGCGTTCAGCATGGATAAAGATCGCGCGTTCAAGGTGTATGACGGCGTGGAAGACGGCAAGAAGCTGTTCCGCTACGAGTTCTCCTCGCCGCTGACCTCGCTGACGATCGGCAACGATGCCAAGATCGGCGAAAACGCGTTCAACAACGCGGCAAGCCTTGAGCATGTAACGCTCGGCGAAAATGCCGAGATCGAAAAGATGGCGTTCTACAACACCTCGTCGCTCAAAACCATCGATTTGTCCAAGGCCAAGTCGATCGGGGATTATGCGCTTTCGGGTGATGTGTACTACGCTTGCCTTGACGAGAATATGTCCGTTGCGGCGGTCAACTCCGACGGCTATTATTACTATACCTATCACGGACCGCTGGTCGAAACGATCGACGTGTCCGCCGCCAAGAGCATCGGCGAATATGCCTTCGCGTATTGCCGCAACTTGGTCAATGTGAAACTCAACGAGAAGATCGAAGAGATCCCGCAATATGCGTTTGCGGGTTGCGCCTCGCTGAAAACCGTCAATCTGACGGCCGTGGAAACGATCGGCGATTACGCCTTTATGGAATGCGGTCTTGAGAAGGTGGATCTCGCGGGTGCCGAAACGATCGGTGAATACGCGTTTGTGTCCAACCGCCTGTTGGCGAACGTGAACTTCTGCGAAAAGGGCACCGAGATCGGCGAAGGCGCCTTCTCCTATTGCGATCCGCTTGCCACCGCCACCAACATGGCGGCTGTGGAAACGATCGGCGATTACGCATTTGCCTATACCGCGTTTACGTCTGTGGATTTGACGGGCGCGAAGTCGATCGGCAAAAACGCGTTTATGAAAGAAACGCTCACCGCATTCGAAGTTACGCTCGGTGATGACCTTGAAGTGCTCGGCGACAACCCGTTTGCGATGTGCCGTGTGAAGCCGTTCAAGTCCATGACAACCGAGAAGGTCAACGGCGAAAAGGTGGAGGTTGAAACCTTCAACTTTGAGATCAGCGACACGGTGCGCGTCATCGACGGCTCGCTGTATTGCATGAAGGAAAAAGGTCTTGAACTGATCACCTTCGCGGGTACGGAAACCGAAGATGTTGTGATCGAAGACTTCACGGTACGTGTGTCGGCGCTGGCATTTGCAGGCAGCGATGTGGTGCGCGTGAAGATGCCGTTCAGCACCACCGCCATCGGTCACAAAGCGTTCTACGCTTGTGACAAGCTCGAAATGGTCGCGTTCGGTAGCTACAACGCGCCCAACTTCGAAGAAGAATTTGACCCGACCTATTACGGCTCGTTCAAGCATATTCCCGGCGCGGGCGACTACGGCACCTACACCGACTACGACGGCAACGAAGTGCAAATCGACGGTATGGGTCTTGTCCCGTACTTCATGTGGAACGTCACGGGCGAGATGTATTCGAACGTCTTCTACGGCGCAAACTTCGTGGACTACGTCGGTTATGTGGAAGACAAACTGACAATGGTGCGTCCCGTCAACGGTGTCGGCTATGATTCGTTCATTTGCGGACAATATTTCGACCTGACCATCGACGGACCTGCCGCTCCCGATAAGGTGACGGCAACCGCGATCAACGCGATTCGTGCGATTCCCGAGCGCGTGGTGTATGAGAACAAGGCTCTTGTCGAAGCGGCGCGTGAAGCGTACGGCAAGATCGCAACCTACGAGCAAATGGGTCTTGTGACGAACTACGCGGATCTTGTGTCTGCGGAGCAACGCATCATCGCGCTTGATCCCAACGCTCAACAACAGCCGAGCGAAGAGGAAACTCCGAGCGAGGATACGACTGAGCAAACCACCCAAACCACCGTTCAACCCGATGATCAAACCAAGCAAAACAACACGCCCACCATCATTTTGGCAATCGTCGGTGTGGTGATCGCGTTGGCGTTCTGCGGCTGGCAACTCTTCGGCGGCAAGATCAAAGCGGCGGTGAAGGCGGACAAAAAAGAGGAGACTCCGACTGAGGCGGCGAATGACAAAGCTTCCGCTGAGGATGCTCCCGCAAAAGAGGAGCCGACCGAGGAAACTCCCGTCGAGGAAGCTCTCGTTGAAGATGCTCCGACGGAGGAAGCTCCCGTTGAGGAAGAAGCCGCTCCCGTCGAAGACGAAGCGATCGAAGAACAACCCGTTGAAGCCGAAACGGTGACCGAAGAGGTCGCGGATGAGGCGGCAACGGACGATGACACAGCAAAAGAGGGGGAGACCGATGAAACTGTATAAAGCGGCGGCGCTCGCCGCGTTGGCTTTGGCAACATCGGCGATTTTGGCGGGTTGCCAAGTGCAATCCACTCCCTATGAAACCAACAACAGCGAAGGGTACACCGTTAGCGTCCGTTACGACGGTAACGGTGGCACCACGCAATCCGGTTCGGTGGCATTGGTGGACTGCTTCAATGTCGCCGATATGACGGCAACCTCCGGCGATCAGGCTCAGATCGCGTTGCTGTCTCCCGAAAATGAGGCGCGCGGCAACGACAAACTTCAGCTCTCCAAGGAAGACCATTTCTTGGTAGGCTGGTACCGCGAGCGTCATGAATCGACTGACGAAAACGGTAACGTCACCTACACCTATTCCGATAAATGGGATTTCGAAACGGATAAGCTGACGGTTTCGACCGACGGCTCCTACGACGCCGAGGAACCCGTTATGACGCTTTATGCGGCGTGGGCTCCGGTGTTTCAATTCGATTTTTATGCGGTGGGAAGCGACGACAAAATCGGCAGTTATGAGTTCAATCCCAACGAAATGACCGAGTTGTCGGTTCCGAAATGGGATGAAGAAAGCGGCAGCATTAAGATGTACAAATTCCCCGAAAAGAAAGGTTACACCTTCGCGAATGCGTACTACGATGCCGACGGCAAAGACCCCGTCAAAACCGAATCGATCGTACACAACGGTGTGATCGATTACGAAACCGGCACCGTACAAAACACCGTGATGAGTTTGTACACCGAATGGACCGAGGGTGAATGGTATCACATCTACACCGCGGAACAATTCAAGGACAACGCCAGCCTCAGCGGTTGCTACGAGATCATGGCGGATTTAGATTTCGCCGACGAAATTTGGCCGACATCGCTGATGTACGGTAACTTCGAAGGTCAAATCCGCGGCAACGGCCACACCATCAAAAACGTCAATCTCGAACAAACCAACAATTCGAAAACCAACGCGGGTCTGTTCGGTAACGTGACGGAAAAAGCTTCGATCACCGACGTGACCTTCGAGAATGTGTGCTTCACGATCAAGAAGGGTACGCGCGTGAAGGATACGAGCTTCGGCTTGTTTGCCGGTCGAATCGCGCAAGACGCAACGGTCAAGAACGTGAAAATCGTCAAGAGCGTCCTGCAAATCGATTCCAAGGCGCAACTGCAACAGAACACGGGTTACACCATCGGTCTGGTGTGCGGCACCGGCGACGCGACCGTGATCTCGAAGGCCGACATCACCTGCAAGGCGACGGGCGACAACGCGGATGCGTTGAAGATCCGTGTCGACGGCAATGCTGTCACGCTGGAAGAGTGATCCAATTTGTACGTTCATTCCATTTTCAATAAAGGAGCGAATCTTATGAAAAGAAAACTGATCTCTTTGGTTCTCTGCGCCGCTTTGTGCGTGGGAATGTGCGCGGTAATGCCCGGCTGCGGTGGCGGCGGCAAAACCGATGCATTCGTCATCATGTCGGAGCAGTTGGACGGTTTGTTTAACCCGTTCTTCTACACCTCCGCTCCCGACGGCACCATCGTCGCCATGACCCAAATCGGTATGCTCGGCTCGAAGTATGTCAACGGCGAAGTCCAAGTGGCATACGGCGAAGACGAGGCGGTTGTTGTGAAAGATTATGACATCGTCGAAAACGATGACGACACCGTGACCTACAACTTTGTTTTGAAAAACGGCATCAAATTCTCCGATGGTCAACCCTTGACGATGGAGGACGTGCTGTTCAACTATTATGTTTACCTCGATCCCGTGTACACGGGTTCGAACACCCTGTACTCCACCGACATTGTCGGCCTCTCCGAGTACAGAACGCAAACCGTCAGCTCGTCCACCGATGACAGCGACGACCTGATCTCCTCGCAAGCGGCTTCCCGTGCGAATGCCCGCCTCAACGAGCTGATCAACCTCTTCAACGCCGAGATCCAAGCGTCCGCGACGAAGGAAGTCGGCTACGAAGCGATGAAAGAGGCGATCACCGCTCACTCGGTGAGCAGCGGTTATCAATCCGCGATCTCCAACGATCCCTCCACCGTCACCAACAAGCAACTGCAAGAAGACTACGATTACGCGCTCAGCCTCTTCCGTGAAGAGCTTGAGACCGACTATCTCGGCGCGCAAGAGTCTTATACCGACGAACCCTACAAATCCTACACCGAGTTTGAAGACGAAGTCTTCTGCTTCATGTACACCGAGGGTTATGTCGAGGTGGAATACGCGGAAGGCGAGGACGGCAAGATCGACCGTACCAAGATCGAGAAGCTGACCCCCCAATATCCCGATTCCATCACCACCAAGGAAGCGGCGATCGACTATGTCTACAACGACATCATCTCCCGCGAACTGCACGTCGTGCTGCAATACTGGGCAACGGCGAACACGCTGATGACCGAGTATTCCGCGAAAGCGAAGGAAGTCATCCTTCACGAGAATGTGTCCGATTCCGGCGCTCTTGTGGTGGAAAACATTGCGGGTATCGTGTCGCTCGGTCACACCGAAGCGGCGGGTACCAAGATGACCGTCAACGGCACCGAATACACCATCGCGTCCGCTCACAACGATGACGGTACTGTTACAAACCCCGAAGAGTACGACGTCCTCTCCATCACCATCGACGGCGTCGACCCCAAAGCAATCTGGAACTTCGCCATCTCCGTGGCGCCCCAACACTACTACGGTGAAGGCAGTAAGGTCGGCGTGGACATCGCAGGCAACAAGTTCGGCGTGGAATTCGCAAGCTTCGACTTCATGTCCGACATCATCCAATCCCCCCGCAACGTCCGCATCCCGATGGGCGCGGGTTCCTACAAAGCGACCGATGCTTCGAACAACGATGCTCCTTCGGAGAACGAGTTCTACAAGAACAACGTTGTTTACTTCAAGTCGAACGAAAACTTTGCCTCGGTCGGCACCGGCATTGAAAATGCCAAGATCGAAAAGATCCGTTATCAAGTGGTTTCCTCCAACAACGCCATCGGCGCGTTGGAAACCGGCGCGGTGCACTACATCTCGCCGTCGCTGACCACTGACAACTACGAGAAACTCCAAGGTATGGCGAAGAAGGGCTATGTGACCCTTTCCACCGACCAACTCGGTTACGGTTACATTGGCATTAACGCCTCCAAGATCAACGATATCAACCTCCGCAAAGCCATCATGTGCGCGATGAACACCTCGCTTGCACTTGACTATTATCGCGCCGGTACCGCCGAGCGCATCTTCTGGCCGATGTCCACCGTCAGCTGGGCATACCCCGACGGCGATGCCGCGACCGACAACGGCAAGGATTACCCGCAAATGGGTACCTGGAGCGACGACGTGGCGCGTAGCAACATCGAGAAGTACATGCAAGAAGCCGGCGTCAGCGCGGGCGACAGCGAATTGAAGATCACCTTCACCATCGCCGGCTCGACCCTGCAAGATCACCCGACCTACAAAGTGTTCCGTGACGCGGCGGCTCTGCTCAACGACATGGGCTGGGAAATCACCGTTGTGTGCGATACGCAAGCGCTCACCAAGATCAGCACCGGCTCGCTCGCTGTGTGGGCGGCGGCTTGGTCGTCGGCTCTCGACCCCGATCTCTATCAGGTTTACCACAAAGATTCCTCCGCGACCAGCACGCTGGCTTGGGGCTATAACTACATCAAGAACAGCGGCACAGCGGAAGAACTCGACATCCTCGACGACTTGAGCGATGTCATCGACGAAGCGCGTGAAACCAACGATCAAGCGGTTCGTTCGGAACTGTACGAAGAAGCGATGGGCTATGTGTTGGATCTTGCGATCGAACTGCCTGTCTATCAACGTGATGTCCTGTACGCTTACAACTCCAAAGTGATCAACAGCGATACCATCTCCTCGGATGTGAACCCCTATTCGTCGCCGCTTGACCGCATTTGGGAATTGGAGTACGCTAACTAACAATTCGCGACGAGAGAAAGACACACCTCTGTGTCTTTCTCTCGTCCGTAAAGGACGGATAATATGGTAAAGTATATTTTAAAGCGTTTGGGCTATGCCGTTCTTGTTCTGCTGGGAGTCTCGCTGATCATTTACTTCTTGACCCGTTTGATGCCGATCGACTACGTGCTTGAAAAGGTCAAAGGCATCGAAACCTCGGGTGCTGTCGTCAGCTCCGAAATGGTCGATGCGATGTACGCGTCCTACGGTTTGGAAGCGGACGCGAGCTTTTTGGATATCCTCAAAGGCTATTTCAACTGGCTGATGGATCTGGTGCGACTGGATCTCGGCGTCAGCTTTAAGTACGGCATCCCCGTCGCAGAAAAGATCTCGATGCACATGGGCGTTTCGTTCGTGATCGCGTTGATCGCGACGGTGTTCGAATTCATGATCGCGATTCCGCTCGGCATCACGGCAGCGACCCATCAATACAAATTCCGTGATTATTTGGTTACCGTGCTGGTGATGATCGGCATTTCGCTTCCTGCCTTCTTCTTCGGCAACATCCTTAAGAGTTGGTTTGCGCTCGAACTCGGTTGGTTCCCTGCAACGGGTTTGACGGATGCGACCAAAGATTTGTCGGGCATCTCGATGCTCATCGACTATGTGCGTCACGCGTTTGTGCCGATTTTGACGGTCGTCATTTTGAGCATCGGCGCCAGAATGCGCATGACCCGTACCAACATGCTCGAAGTGATGAACTCCGATTACATCCGCACCGCTCGTGCGAAAGGTTTGAAAGAAAGCGTGGTCATCAACAAGCACGCTTTCCGCAATACGCTGATTCCGCTCGTGACCTCTCTTGCCGGCTTGTTGCCGTCGCTCTTCTCGGGTGCCATCATCACCGAGCAGGTGTTCGACCTGCCCGGTATCGGTAACATCGCGTTGCAAGCTATGAACGCAGGCGACATCCCGTTCATCATGGGTTACAATATGTTCCTTGCGGTGCTCAGCGTGGTCGGCATTCTGCTGGCGGACCTCATGTACGCAATCGTGGATCCGCGCGTGAAACTGGAATAAGGAGGCGAACAGCATGGAAGAAAACAAAACTCTTGAAGTGCAAGAGACGACAGACACCGAACTGCCTCTTGACAAAAATGTTCGCCTGATGTCTCCCACGCAAATGCTCCTTCGTCGCTTTTTCCGCTCCAAGCTGTCGATTCTCGGCTTGGTAATGGTCATCGGCTTGTTCGTGTTCTGCTTCGGCGGCCCGCTTGTGTATACGCAGTGGGATCAAACAACGCCCGATAAAAGCGGCAAAACGGTGTATGCCTCGTCGGAAGCAACGTATGAAGTGAACGGCGTGGAATATGTCGTGCGTCAAACGCTCGAAACTACACAAGAAGACAACTCCCTTCAAGCACCGACGCTGTCCCATCCGCTGGGCACCGACGACCAAGGCTACGACGTGTTGATTCGTTTGATGCGCGGCGGACAAGTCTCCTTGCTTGTCAGCTTTTTGACGGTGTTTTTGCTCACCGCCTTCGGCGTGTTGATGGGTGGTATCTCGGGCTATTTCGGCGGCTGGATCGACAACGTGATCATGCGTGTGTGTGACGTTCTCATCTGCTTGCCCGGCATCCCGATCTTGCTCATCATCAGCTCCGCGATGGACGGCTGGGTCGCCCTCGGCATCACGCAGGAAAGCTGGCGTATCTACATTTTGATGACGTTCCTCACGTTCATTTCGTGGCCCGGAACGGCGCGCTTGGTGCGCGGTCAGATTTTGTCTCTCCGCGAACAGGAATACATGGTTGCCGCCGAGGCAATGGGGTATTCCACCACGCGTAAGATTTTTAAACACTTGGTTCCCAATGTCATGCCGCAGTTGATCGTGCAAATGAGCCTCAGCCTCGGCAGCATGATTTTGTACGAAGCGACGCTGTCCTATTTGAACATGGGTATCAAAGCGCCGTTCACGGCATGGGGCAGTATGATCAATATCATTTCCACCAACCAAGACATCCTGCAAAACCACCTCTATGTGTGGGTGCCCGCAGGTGTCTGCATCGTGATTGCCGTTCTTGGTTTCAACTTCATCGGCGACGGCTTGCGCGATGCACTTGACCCGAAAGCGAGGAGATAAGACATGGCGAATAATTATCTTTCGGGCAAAGAGATCCGTGCCATCGCCAAAGAAAACGCCAAGGTTGTCAAAAAGCTTGAGGCTTACAAAAACCGTAAAGCTCCCGAGTCGGACTATCTGACGACCATGCGCGATGACAAAAACATTTTGGAAATCGACAACTTACATTCCTATTTCTTCACCGACCAAGGCGTTGTCAAAGCGGTCAACGGTGTGTCTCTCGACATTCCCAAGAACGCGACCGTCGGCATCGTCGGTGAATCGGGTTGCGGCAAATCGGTCACCAGCATGTCGGTAATGCGTTTGTTGCAAGGTCCCGCGGGTCAAATCGTGTCGGGCGAGATCCGATTCAAAGCCAAAAACAAAACCTTCGACATCGCCAAGATGCCGATGCGTGACATCCATAAGATTCGCGGCAACGAGATCGCGATGATCTTCCAAGAGCCGATGACCTCGTTGAACCCCGTGTTCACGATCGGTCAACAACTCGATGAAGTCACCTTCATCCACAATCCCAAAGCCACGAAAGCTCAGGCGAAAGCGAAATCGATCGAGATGCTCAATCTCGTCGGCATCGCTGCTCCCGAGCGTGTCTATGCCGCGTTTCCGCACGAACTCTCGGGCGGTATGCGTCAACGTGTGATGATCTCGATGGCGCTTGCCAGCGATCCGCGTTTGATCATCGCCGACGAGCCGACCACGGCTCTCGACGTGACCATTCAAGCGCAAATTCTGGATTTGCTTCGCGATTTGAAAGAGAAGATCGACGGCTCGATCATGCTGATCACGCACGACCTCGGCATCATCGCCGAAATGGCGGATTACGTTGTTGTCATGTACGCGGGTCGCGTCATCGAAAAGGGAACGGTTGACGAGATCTTCCACAATCCGATGCATCCCTATACCATCGGTTTGCAAAAATCCAAACCGACCCTGCAGTCGGACAGCGACACGCTGTTCAACATCCCCGGCAACGTTCCGAACCCCGTGAACATGCCCAACTACTGCTATTTCAAAGAGCGTTGCGCGCAATGCATCCATAAATGCTCGGGGGATTATCCCGCAATGGTGCAAGTCAGCCCGACGCATTTTGTGGCGTGCCATTTGTATGATGAGGAGGCGAGTGTGTAATGGCTGATAATCAGCAAATGCCGTTGCTTGAGGTGCAAAACCTCCGCAAATGCTTCCCTCTGAAAAAGACCATGTTCGGTAAAGTCACGCAAGAGCTCGTTGCGGTGGATGATGTGTCGTTTACGCTGAATGCAGGCGAAACGCTCGGCATCGTCGGCGAATCGGGTTGCGGCAAAACGACCCTCGGTCGCGCCATCTTAAAGCTTCATCAACCCACATCCGGCCGCATCATTTTTGAAGGCGACGACATCACCGATTATCCTTCCGGAAAAATGCGTGAGATCCGCAAGAAAATGCAGATCATTTTCCAAGATCCGTATTCGTCTTTGCCGCCTCGCAGCACGGTCGGCGATATTTTGTCCGAGCCTGTTCTGGTGCATAACATTGTGCCCAAGTCGCAGGTGAAGGACTATGTCCTTGACTTGATGGACAAATGCGGTCTGCGTGATTATTACTACGAGCGTTATCCCCACGAAT
>JAZTZV010000046.1:0-6875 GCA_045637645.1 Acutalibacteraceae bacterium
TTTTTCCTTTATAAAAAACATAACGCATCTTATATTTTACCAAGTCACAAAAACTATGCCAAGAATAGAGTTCGGTCTCATATTTCCTTTCTGCATAAGGATCGACTTCACACCAAACACGATCGCACACGGTATCACATATATCTTTTACCAAATCCTCATTTTCAATTTGAAGTTCATCCGCCAATTCCCAACGGATTAATTCGTCGGTGGTATACGTATTGCATGAATATTCATTATCGAAAATATAATTTTCTGCATCTTCATATTGAAATCTGATTCCAGACATTATAACTTCCAACAAATCTTCCAATTCAACAACCTTACGCCTTTTTCCGCAGTAGTGGCATGTTGACATGAAGCCATTTTCAGATATATATTCTATTAATGATTTGTTGCCAATACAATCGCGACAAACCAAATGACTACAGTGATAAAATCCACGTTCCTCACATGTAATATAATCGTTTTTGGCTAATCCCATTAAAATTTCTCCCAAACCAATTTTCAAATGTATTATAACATATTTTGTCGAAACAAGCAACGTGTTATCATAACATATTGCAAAAAGGATATTCAACCGACCGTCTATATTTCTGATGCGAAAAAATATTGATCCCAAATGCACCATTCACTTGTTTCACACACTCACCCCACCGCTCACGCGGTGGGGTTTCTTCGTTCCCTCTTGAACTCCCGCATCAACCCCACATACACCTCATTCTTATTTGCCCTAATCATCTCCACCGATGCCAACCAAGCGATCCAGTCTTCTTTGACACACAGCATCACATTGCCCATCAAAGTGCCGCGGATGCGTTTGTCACGCACGAGCTTGGTGATCACCTTCGCTTCCGCTCCGCACAGCTTTGCCGCCGTGACGGCGGGCAGAGCATCGGGCAGCTCTGCCCACCGCGCGGTCAACCACAAGCGGAACGCGTCGGCGGTGGCGGCATCCGCATTGATCGGCGGGCGATACGGTTTCGGTCGCTCATTCTTATGGCTGCTGAAGTGTCCCGCCAGAGTGGCAATCAGCGCGGCATCCGTCTCCATCCGCACCTTGAACGCCACGGCATCCTCGACACGCACGCGATATTTGTGCGTGGTGCCACCCGTGTTTTCGTGCGGGATCAGATCGTGATCCATCAGATATTTCATCTTCCGCGTGGAGATGTGCAGATATTGCCGAAGCTGACTGCCGCTCATAAACTGTGCCATATCACACCCCCGTCAGCACATTGCCGATGACATCCGCGCTGATCTGTTTCCCCTCTTTGTCAAGGTGCGCGTAAATATTCGCTGTGGTGCCGATGCCCGAATGCCCGAGGAATTTCGACACGTTGATGAGCGGTACCTCCTCGGCGATGAGGATACTCGCGAAGGTATGGCGCAGATCGTGATAGCGGATCTTGCGCAAACCGTATTTTTTGAGGATGGTGTCATAACGGCTCGTCACATACGACGGTTTTACCAACCGTCCGAGTTGATCGGTGCAGACGTAATCGTCGAAGGTGCGATCGTAACTGCCGCGGAACAGCTGACGGTACATCTCCTGCTTTTCTTTTTGCTCTTTGAGCATCCCGAGCACCGGCTTCGGGATCGCGAGCGTGCGACGGCTGGATTTGTTTTTCATCTCCTCGACAGGCTTGGCGATCCCTTTGCCATTCGCATCTTTGGAGTCAATCACCTTCGTGTCGATCAGCACCGTGCCATCTTCCCAGTTGATGCGCGACCACCGCACACCGAGCGCTTCACTTCGGCGCACGCCAAGTCCGCCTGCGAGCATGATCGCGGGGTAGATCGTTTCCTCACGCGTCACATCCAGAAGCAGGAGGAGCTCCTCTTTGGAATACCAGTTGGCGGTGTATTGTTCTTTCTTCGGTCGCTCGATGCGATCGAACGGATTGACATCGATGCGTTCCGTTTTCACCGCCCGCTTGAACGCGCTGTGCATCAGCGTGTGATAGTGAAGCACGGTGTTCTCACCGCACCCGACCGAGTAGAGATATTCATAAAACTCCGTGATGTCTTTCGGGCGCAGGTTACCGACCGTCAGCGACGGACGCGCGTTGAAGTGTTGTTTGATGCGTCCGTGGACGAGCGTGCCGTAACTGCGCACAGTACTTTCCTGCAATGTCTTCTCCACGCGTGCAAGATGCGCACAGAGGAAAGTGTAGATCGGGATATCCGCGTCGGGACGGTCGCCGCGCAACAGCTTTTCGTTGTACTCATCCTCGAACCGCGCGACCGTTTCGCGAAAGGCTTTGTTCGCCGCCGCTTTGCCGACGGAGTCGGGTAGTCCGAGCGCTCGCCACACTGCTTTGGATTTGCCGTCTTCGCGGATGTTGATGACCGCATACAGTCTGCCGCTTTTTGATTGCATACTCGCGGCAAGGGTTTGCTTTTTTGCCATAGTATCATCTCCTTATCTTCAGTTGGCAACACGAACACTACCATAACTCTTGTCACAAGTCCAGCGAACCGCGCGCGGATAAACATGTTCTCTCAAGTAGATAACATCGCCGTTGTATTTTTGTAAGAATGTAATAAGCTGTGCCTTTGCAACACGCTGTTCCCTGCCGACCTTCACGGCGGGAACGGTGCCGTCTTTGATCAGCTTGTACACCGTCTTGGTACTGACGCGCAAGATCTCCGCGACCTCTTTGACGGTCAGCGCATCGGGGTACATGCACAACTGTTTTTGTGCTTGTCGTTTCGTCATATCATCATCCTTTCACATCATCGACATCGTGAAGCCGAAGCCTTCATCGACGTCTTCATCCATATCGTCATCATCATAATTTTCATCGGGTGTCGATGTCATCATCGCACCGATCGCCACGCCCGCGACCATGCCGATTGCGGCGGCGGTGTCCTTTGCTTCCTGACGACGCTTTTGTTCTTCGGGATCGTCGGTGTCACCCTGCATCATTCCTGCCGTCGCGCCGAGCGCGCCCGCTGTCACCGTGCCGACATCGACAGGCGGTGCGATCTCCTGCGGCTCCTCGAAGGTCACTTCCGTATACACACCGCGCGTGTCTTCCCAACCCGTCACACGTGTATCATCGGTCACGCCTGCGCGGACATCGAACTCCGCATCCATATTGGCTTTTTCATATTTCGCATCGTGCAGACGGATGTCGCGGCACTTGTAACCGCTCGGGCAGGTGTAAGTAATATATTTGCGCTCGGGTGTCCATGTAACCTTGTAGCCGCGTTTTTTCATACGCTTGATAAACGCTTCGCGCGTACCGCAGTGCGCCATCGCATCGTCGATTTCCGCCATCAGCTTGAACTTCCAGCTGTCACCTTTGGCGGCGGCACGGTATTCGCGCGACGACATCTTTTCACCGCCACCCTGATAGGTCTTGAGTGTTGACAACCCATGTGCTTCGCACACCGCATCGTTGAGCGCGCGCAGATCATACAGCGTGTTCGGATGCTGCCGCAATTTGTATCCGCTCTCGAACGCGACCGAGTTGATGATGAAGTGATTGTGCCAGTGCGACGTATCGCAATGCGTGGTAACCAACACTTCATGACCGGACCACGCTTTCGCGGCGAACTCCAACCCGATCGCGTGTACCTGCGCGGGCGATACATCTTCCTGCGGGGAGAACGATTGCACGTACTGATAATAGTTCATGCCGTCCGTCTTGCGATGCACCGTTTTGGTTGCAACGAATTCCGCATACGCATTTTCACCGTCGCAGTACACCCCGCCGACCAACCGACGCTCGCTCTCACTGTCGTACACTTTCTGCTCCTGCAGACAGTAGTCGATCACGCGTTTCATCGCACCGAGGTGTTGCGAGTGCTCGGGGATGTATGTCAGCGTCGCCATCAGCGTGTCCCCGCAATCTGCATCAGTGCATCGTAGAGATCACGTTGCGCCTGCACCGCATCGTGCAGATCAATCACCTTGACTCCGCTGTTGGCTCTGGCGGAAAGCTGATTGATGTTGTTGCCGATACGCTTGAGTTCAATCAGCAACGGTTTCAGATTTTCCGACACGCGAATTTCGGTTTTGATCGAAAGCGCGACAAGGTAATCGGTCACGCTCATCTTTGCTTTCGCCGCGCGCTCCTGTATGTGTTGTTTTTCTTTGGCGGTCAGGCGAACGGTCAGCGTCTGATCGCGCCGTCTTTGTTTGCTCATAGCATCCTTCCTTTCTGATAAAGCGCGGCACACCCGCTCTTTCGAACGGGTGTGCCTTTTTGTGGATATGTGGTTTTTAAGTGGGTTCGGGCTACCGCCCGATGACGTCAGTGTGCGGACAGCCGCACGCTCTGCTTGCCCCTGACTAAAGTCAGGGAAAAGCGGGGATTATACACCGCCTTTGACGGCGCACAAAACGGGTGGTTTTTCGGCTTCGCTCACGATATCGCTCTTGCCTTCAAGCCGCCCGAATCCGCCGTTTACGGGCGAACACGGTGGCAAAAAAAGAACGCAACACCGCAAGGGGCTTATCCGCATATCACACTGTTACATTCTTCCGCTTGTGTCAACGGTAACTGCCACGTCCAGTATTTTCCGACCTTCTTCGTCACCACCTCTCCTAATTCATTTTTTGCCTCATCCAATGTACGCTTTGAAATACCCTTCTCCTGCGCGGCGGCAAGGATCTCGCTCTGGAGCACGGGTTCTCCCGATTCCAGCATCGTCAGAATCAGTTCTGCCGCTGTTGCTTTTTTCGTATCACCCGTATCGCCGCTCAGCAACTCTTTTGCGCGGATATGTTCATAGCCTTCCGTCCAGCAAAAACCGTCTTCCGTACCGAGGCGAAACGCAAACGATTTTCCTTCTGCCGCCAACGACGATTTATCGTGTACAACCACACGAATCTGTTCATCCTTTCTCATCCTGCCGACGAGCAACACGCTTCGGCACGCCGCGCGGATATCGATCGAACCGAGTCCGCGATAGGAACTGTTGGCTCCCTGCATCTTGTTCAAGTGACCGATCAGCACAATCGCACATTTTGTCCGCTCCGCGACATCGCCTAATCTTCTCAGCACGGAACGCACGTCACGTGCGCTGTTCATATTCGTCTTCGCATCGAAGAACGCCTGAATCGGATCAAAGATCATCAGCCGCGCACCCGTTTGTCGGATCGCCGTCTCAATGCGTCTGTCAATAAAAGTCAACGACTCCTCGCCCTCGTCGATGCTGAATATATTTTCTTCGTTTGCACCCGCTTCCATCAACCGCGGTTTGACGGTATCGCCGAGACCGTCCTCGCACGTCTGATACAACACGGGGAATGGATCGTGTCGTTCTCCGTTCGGCAATGCTTCACCGGTCGAACATGCCGCCGCGATACGCAACGCCAACGTTGTTTTACCGTCACCGGGATCGCCTTGTATCGCAACAAGTTTCCCGAACGGAATGTACGGTTTCCATAACCACTCCACTTCCTGAAGCGTCACGTCTTTCATACAAATCAATTTTACTCCGTCCTGCTTCAGCATGCTTGCGTTGCGCCTTGCAAACTCAGGCGGTATCATTTTTTCAAAATCATTCATGTATATCACATACCTTTCATATTCATTTTGGTTTATATTTTGCAGAGCAGCGAGTTCCCGATGCGAGAGAAAGTTCACACCCTTCCCTCGCCGTCTGCTTGTTCCCTGTACATCCGATGTCGTTCCTGCGCTTATCGCCAAGCGCGTACACCCGAAGCTTTCGTTTCGCTCACCGTGTCCTTTATGCAAGGGTGCGTGATGCACCTTTCTCCTACGGCACGATCATCCGATCGCGGTCATCGCAAAATCACCTCGGGCTGTATCCCATCGGCAGGGTTATTCAATTGTCAAAGCACGCAGGCACCACCTCCTTTGGTTTTTGAAATTTACCCCTCTACTCTTTAGATTGGGACAAAAAACTGCATTTTGAGCCACATTAATTCGGATTTTTTCACCTCCTTCATCCTTTGATTTATGACAAACACTGTGTCCGCGACATAACGTTGTCATATAACATCGTATTTACCCCTCTACTCTTTATAGGGGACTAATTAATCAATTTCGACACACCGCTGTCATAATCGAAGCAACAAAAAAGACACCTGCTTAAAAAGCAGGTGTCCGATTTCGATATTCTGTTTATGCAACGCGCAAGCGGCTCTTACCGTCCGCTTCATCTCTCGCTTTTAATTCCGCAGCAAAAGCAGCAATGAACTTTTTATTAAGATAATCCACACTTCCGCGATTGATCCCGTGTTCCTCAGCGTATTTTCGGATGGATTTCTTTTCGATATATCGCTCTTTGAAAAACGGCGCATAACTCTCCAGCACTGTTTTCAGGCAATCCCTTAAAAACGCAATATCCTCTTTCAGCGCCTCAAAATCTTGTCTGTTAAAAACACCGATCAACCGTTTCTGAGCAACACACAAATTGTATTTTCGTACATCGGTTTTATAATGTGTGCAAATATCTTTGGCGTACAATGTATACGCATCGAATTGGCGATAACCCCGAACATCATACGCAATTTCATCCTCGGTCGGAGGCTCCTTTTTTCTTATCGGGGCTTCCAATCCCGCTTTTTCCAACCAATAGATGTGGTCATCCGCCAGTTTATATTGTACCTGACGACTATACACATCCACCCATTCTCCGTCAATTTCAATCATTTGGCAAAAGGTGGTTTTCGGCATTGTTTTATAATGGCGCTTGCTGACATAGAATCCCTCGTGAAAAATAACCATCAATTCTCCCGTAATAGCATCAGGGACCACCATCGCAACATATACAAGTTGACCATCATAGTGTTTATAGTATCCGGCAAATATTCGTCTGTTGTGTTGTCTTACCATATTCATCGTCCTTTTTATGAAATAGAACGTTCGTTCTTTTGCATAATCCGATTATAA
>JAZTZV010000047.1:0-6953 GCA_045637645.1 Acutalibacteraceae bacterium
GCCGTTCGGCGGTCCCCCTTCCCCTCGAGGGGAAGGCTTGTCTACAATGCGGTCGCAAGATTTCAATGCTTTTGGGCGTATTAACGCTTTATTTTGATAAATTTTTGCAGTTTCGACACAAAAAACTTGCAAAAACCACTTGCAAAACGCATAAAAAGGGTCTATAATTGACAATGTTACGGCACGATAGTTTCAATTTGTGCCATTCCATCCGTCAAAGAAACCTTTAAGGAGGCTAATTCTTATGTTCAAAAACGAGTATTTGCAAAAAGTGTACGCTCAAGTTGAGGCACGCAACCCCGGTGAACCCGAGTTCCTGCAAGCGGTGCACGAGGTTCTCGAATCCATCGAGCCCGTCGTGGAGCAAAACCCCGCTTACGAGAAGTCGGGCGTTATCGAGCGCATGGTTGAGCCCGAGCGTCAAACCTTCTTCCGCGTGCCGTGGGTCGACGACAACGGCAAAGTCCAAGTGAACCGCGGCTATCGCGTGCAATTCAACTCCGCGATCGGCCCCTACAAGGGCGGCATCCGTTTCAACAAGACGGTCGACGCTTCGATCATCAAATTCCTCGGTTTCGAGCAAACCTTTAAGAACAGCTTGACCACCCTCCCCATGGGCGGCGGTAAGGGCGGTTCCGACTTCGATCCCGCCGGCAAGAGCGACGGCGAAGTCATGCGTTTCTGCCAAAGCTTCATGACCGAGCTTCAACGCCACATCGGCGCTGACACCGACGTGCCCGCGGGCGACATCGGCGTGGGTGCGCGCGAGGTTGGCTACATGTACGGTCAATACAAGCGTCTGCGCAACGAGTTCACCGGCGTTCTGACCGGTAAGGGCCGTTCCTACGGCGGTTCGCTCATCCGTCCCGAGGCGACCGGCTTCGGCGCGGTGTACTACACCGTTGAAATGCTCAAATGGCTCGGCGAAGACATTAAGGGCAAGACGGTTGCGATCTCCGGCTTCGGCAACGTGGCTTGGGGTACCGCTTTGAAAGTGGCGCAACTCGGCGGTAAGGTTGTCACTCTCTCCAGCCTCGACGGCTACATCTACGACGAAGAGGGTATCACCACCGACGAAAAGATCAACTTCATGCTCGAGATGCGTGCTTCGGGCAAGAACGAAGTCAAGGCGTATGCCGACAAGTTCGGCGTTCCCTTCTTCCCCGGTCAAAAACCGTGGGGCGTGAAGGTCGACATCGTGATGCCCTGCGCGACCCAAAACGAGGTTACGCTTGAGGACGCGAAGAAGATCGTCGACGCCGGCATCAAGTACTATGTCGAAGTTTCGAACATGCCCACCACCGCGGACGCTGTGGCTTACTTCAAAGAGAACAACGTGATCGTCGCTCCCTCCAAGGCTGTCAACGCGGGCGGCGTGGCGGTTTCGGGTCTCGAAATGAGCCAAAACTCGATGCGTTACAGCTGGACTTCCGAAGAAGTCGACGCGAAGCTCAAGCAAATCATGAAGGACATCTTCGAGTCCTCGGTTGCGGCGGCGAAGAAGTACGGCATGGAAGGCGACCTCATCGCGGGCGCGAACATCGCCGGCTTCGAGAAGGTTGCCGACGCGATGATGGCACAAGGCGTTGTGTAATTTTAATTGAATCATCACCCGAACGAGGTGTCGCATTTCTGCGACACCTCGTTTTTTGTCAGTTGCGATTTTGGTGAGAATATGATATGATGGGATATATCAAAAACGCACGTCTTTACTGTCGTATGGGAGGTTTTGAGTTATGCTTCAACTGATTCTCGGTCGATCGGGATTCGGCAAAACGCATTATGTTCTGCGTGAACTGGATGCGTTGGTGCAACACGCCGACGCTGATGATGTGTTGTATTTGCTTGTTCCCGAGCAAGCCTCCTTCGAAACCGAGCGCGCGATTTTGCACACGCTCGGCGAAGCCGACGCGGCGCACGTGCGCGTGTTGAGCTTCACACGTTTGTACGAAACCTTGATGAAAAGCCACGCCGCACGCCCGCTCTCAAACGGCGCGAAAACCATGCTCATGAGCCGCGCGGTGGACGAATCGAGCGATTCGCTCACGTTGTTGTCGTCCGCGTCGCGCGTCGACACGGTGACGGCATTGCTGGATATGACCGAAGAATGTCGCCGCGCGGCGGTAACGCCCGCGCTGTTGGCGGACACCGCACAGACGTTGCCCGACGGCACGCTCAAGACCAAGACCGCCGAATTGTCGCTGGTATTGGAGGCATACGATGCGCTTTGTGCCGATTGCGGTAGCGACGCGCAGGAAAGTTTGTTGCATTTGAGCGAACACCTGTTGCAAAACCGTTTATTGGAGGGGGCGACGATGTTCGTCGACGGGTTCAAAGGCTTCACAGCACCCGAATTGCGTGTGCTGGAAGCACTGATGACGCAGGTATCCCGCCTCAGCGTGACGCTTTGCGCCGACCGCGACGTTGCCGAGGCGGACGGTCTTGACCGTCTCGCCGTTACGCTTGACACCGTCAAACGTCTGAAGCGCGCGGCAACCGATTGCGGCTGTCCCATTGCAAAACCCGTCTTTTTAATGACCCCGCACCGTTTTCAAAGCGAAGCGTTGCGCGTGCTTGAAGAACGCGCCTTTTGCCCGAAAGATCCCGACGCGGAGACACTCGACACCTGTGACGAAGTGACGCTGACCTCCTGCGCGGATATCTACGCCGAAGCGCGTTATGTCTCGCAAACCATTCGCCGCATGATGCGACGAGACGGCATACGCGCTCGTGAGATTGCCGTTGTGGAGCGCAACCTAAATGACTATATCGGTGTATTGGATGCCGCGTTCGAACAAGCGGGCATCCCCTACTATCTCGATCGTCGCGCCCCCATTGCATCGGAAGGGTTGGTCACCGCGGTGATGACGGCGCTTCGCATCGCAGGCGGTGCGTGGCGCGCGGAATCGCTGTTGCAACTTGTCAAAACGGGGCTTTTCGGATTCTCGGTGTCGTCGGCATCTCAGCTTGAAAATTATGTATACATTTGGAATTTATCGGGCGCGCAGTTCAAGCACGAATGGACAGCGCATCCCCGCGGTTTTGCCGCCGCGCCCGACGAACGCGATTTGTCGCGCCTTGAACATCTCAACCGCCTGCGCCGTCGATTGGTTGCCCCGCTTGAAGCACTCAGCAACGATTTGGCGCGACCGCTGACGGGCGAGCAATTCGCCAAAGCGGTGTATCGCTATATCCGTGCGGCGCGACTCGACCGCATGATCGCCAAACAAATCGTGCATCTGCGCCGAAACGGGGAACCGGCACTCGCGTCCCACACGGCGCAGGTTTGGGAAGCGTTTATCGGCTTGCTCGATGATATGACGGCGGTGCTTCCCGACCGATTGAAAGCCGAGGAAGCCACCGAACTGTTGCACGCGGCGGCGATGGGGACGGACATCGGCTCGATCCCACAAGCCATCGACGCTGTGCAAATCGGCGCGGCAGACCGCATGCGTTTTTCCGCGCCGAAAGCGGTGTTTGTGCTCGGCGCGAACGAGGGCATCTTCCCCGCTCTTCCGAGCGGACAAGGATTGCTTTCCGATCGCGAGCGGCGCGCGTTGATCGACGCAGGTGTGCCGTTTGAGGACAACCGCGAGCAACACACCGCCACCGAACAATTCTTGGCATATTCCGCGCTGTCTGCAGCATCCGAGCGCGTGTTTATCAGTTTTTTGCAACAAACGCCCGACGGCGAAAAAGGTGAAATGTCCGCCATCGGCAACACCGTTTGCGTGCATTTGCCCGTTGCGGAACGACCTTCGTTCTCGGACGACGGCGACGACATCGAAACGACCGACGAAGCGTTCGAGCGCATGGCAGTCGGATTCCGCGCAGGAACGCCGTTGTCGCGCGCGTTGTTTGCGATGCTGTGGCAGGACGAATCGCTGCGCGGACGACTTTCGAAAATGCAACGTTTGGCAAGCGACGCCCCCATCGCGTTCGATGACGAAGAGGTCGCCAAACGCTTTTTCGGCGATCGCATGATTCTTTCTCCCTCCAAGGTCGAACGCTATCACAACTGCCGTTTTGCCTATTTCTGCGATTACGGCATCAAAGCGCGCCCGCTTCGCGCCGCCGAGATCGGCGCGATCGAATTCGGCACGCTGACGCACTATGTCATGGAATACACGTTGCCGATTTATGTGGAAGAGGATGTGCGCACGATCACCAAAGCACGATGCTTCGACGACGCCGCGCAAGCGGTCACGCGCTATGTAAACGACGAGATGGGCGGTTTGGACGACAAACCCGAGCGGTTTATCTATCGCTTGACGCGTTTGCAACGCGTATGCGGTAATTTCCTGTGGCAAGCGGTGCGCGAGCTGTCGCAAAGCCGCTTCACCCCAACCGATTACGAGCTCGACATCGCGCTTCACAGCGACGATCCGAACGCGGTCAAACCGATGATGTTTAAACTCCCCGACGGCACGGAAGTTTCGATGATCGGCAAGGTGGATCGCGTGGATTCCTGTGACATTCGCGGCACACGCTATTTGCGCGTGGTGGATTATAAAACGGGCACAAAAACCTTCCGTTTGGAAGATGTGGTGGAAGGCATCAATCTTCAGATGCTCATTTACATGCTGACGCTTTGGAAAAACGGGCAAAGCCGCTACGGCGAGATTTTGCCCGCGGGTCTCTTATACATGCCCTCAAAGCCGCCCATGATCGAAGTCGCGGGTGCGGTCGGCGAAAGTGATCTCGAAGCCAAGCAAACGAAAGCGATGCGCATGAACGGCTTGCTTCTCGACGATGAGCAGGTGCTTCGGGCGATGGAACCCGATGTCGCGGGTGTGTTCATCCCCGCGAAAATGAACAAAAACGGCAGTATGCGCGCAGGCAGCTCGCTTGCGAGCTTGGAACAATTCGGAGCGCTCGGACGCCGTGCGGAAAAGTTGCTCACAGACATGGCGCAAACGTTGCGCAAAGGCGACATTGATGCCGCGCCGTTCACGCCCGCGGGCGCGCAAAAAAGCCATTGCGACTTTTGCCCTTATCGCGCCGTTTGCGGGCACGAAGACGGCGACCGTGTGCGCGAGCCGCGCTTTGCCGCCGACGATATCTGGCAGGCACTCAAGGAGGATGAAACATGACGGAACCGATTTTGTTGGCGGCGGTGATCGCGGCGGCAGTCGTGTCGCTGATCACGCTGATCGTAGTTGCGCTCCGCCTCAAGCAAACCGAAACGGAGCTTCGCCGCACGAAAGACGACTTGATGAATGCGAACAATCGCGCCATCGGCGCCGCCGCGCAAGCACAGGCACAACAAACCGCCATGATGGATGCACACGTGACCGCCTCCATCAACCAAATGGAGCAACGCATTCAATCGCTCGAAAAGCTCAACGAGCAAAAGCTCGACGGGATCCGCGGCACGGTGGAGCAACGTTTACAATCCTTGCAATATGATAACAACCGACGTTTGGATGCCATGCAAAAAACGGTGGATGAAACGCTTCAAAAATCGCTCGAAGACACGATGACGCAGTCGTTCCGTCTTGTCAACGAACGACTTGAGCAAGTCTACAAAGGGCTCGGTGAAATGCAAACGCTTGCAAACGGTGTCGGCGATTTGAAGAAAGTGCTGTCCAACGTAAAAACGCGCGGCATTCTCGGCGAGATCCAACTCGGCGCGATCTTGGAAGATATCTTGGCGCCCGAACAATACGATTGCAACGTCGCGACCGTGCCGCACAGCAGTAACATCGTGGAATTTGCGGTCAAGCTTCCGGGGGTGGACGGCAACACCGTGTATCTGCCGATCGACTCGAAATTCCCCGGCGACGCCTACGCGGCGCTTCAAGAAGCGTACGACAGCGGCAACACCGAAGCGGTGCGCGCCGCCGCGAATGTTTTGATGACGCGCATCAAGAGTTTCGCAAAAGATATTCGCGACAAATACATTGAGCCGCCGTACACCACCGATTTCGCGATCATGTTCCTGCCGTTTGAGGGACTCTATGCCGAGGCGGTCAACCGCGGTCTTGTCGAAGTGTTGCAACGGGAATATAAAGTGAACCTCGCGGGGCCCGGCACGATGGCGGCACTTCTCAACAGCCTGCAAATGGGTTTCCGCACACTCGCGATCCAAAAACAAAGCAGTGAGGTTTGGCAATTGCTCGGCGCGGTTCGCACCGAATTCGACAAATTCGGCGATATCTTGTCGGTGACGCAAACCCGTCTTGAGCAAGCGAACAAAGAACTCGACAAGCTAGTGGGTGTGCGCACCCGCGCGATCCAACGCCGCCTGCGCGACGTTGAACGCCTCGACGACACACACGCCTCCGCGTTGCTTGACGAAAATGGCGATTGATTCGTTTTGAAGGAGAGACACTCTATGTATTCTTGGAGACCGATTTGCGCTGACGACCGTGCGGTATACACCGCGATGGCGACCGCGTTTTATCAAACCGACGCGGTGATTCGCCCCGTACCGCAGGCACACATTGACGCCACGTTTGCGCAACTGATGAACAGCGACACCTACGCAAGTGCGTATATATGTGAGGTGGACGGCGAGACAGCGGGTTATGCGCTTCTTGCCAAAACCTTTTCGCAGGAAGCAGGCGGTTTGGTGATTTGGGTTGAGGAATTGTACATTAAAGAAGCGTTTCGCGGCAAGGGACTTTGCACCGCATTTTTGAAAGACCTTCTTTGCACACTTCCGCCCGATATCAAGCGCGTGCGTTTGGAAGTCGAACGCGAAAACGAAGGCGCGGTGCGGTTGTACGAATCGCTTGGGTTTTCGTTTTTGGAATACGACCAAATGATGCTGGAACGGTGAAAATAAAAAAGAGACTGTCGCATGAAAGAAAATTTACACAAAACAGACGTAACACCTTGCCTCCCTCTGACGAGGGAGGTGGCTTTCGGCGAAGCCGAAAGACGGAGGGAGAGAAAAACTACCCCTCAGTCACGGCTTTGCCGTGCCAGCTCCCCTGACAAGGGGAGCC
>JAZTZV010000048.1:0-4377 GCA_045637645.1 Acutalibacteraceae bacterium
GTCATCGACATATTGCAGAATTTCGGGGATCAGGTTGGTAAGACGGATATAGCGTTGGACTTGCCTACCACTATCGGTATCAGAGATTTCTTCTCGTGACTTGTGGCCAACTTGTCCACAAGTTCGTCCTTGTCGATTTAATGCCTCAGCCTTCAGCTTATAAGCAAACGCTTTCTCGCTCGGGAGGATATGCTCGCGGTGGAGGTTGCTGTCTACCAACAGAATGATCGCCGCGTCTCGATCAAGGGATATAACAAAAGCAGGAATCTCTTTGATCTCTGCTTTTGTACACGCCATTACCCGTCTGTGACCGGAGATGATTTCGTATTCTTCGGTTGCGTTTTCAAGCGGCCGAACCAAGATCGGTGTCAAGACACCGTGTTGCTGAATGCTTTCGACAAGAGCGTCCATTTCTTCGTTGTCCTGCACCTTGTAGGGGTGGTTCGAAAAAGGGCGTAATTTCTCAATAGCTATTGTTTTTTGTGTGTTTGTCATCGTTCATAACCTCTCTTTTTATTTTGTGTGAACCCATTGTGGTTCATTTCGATTTGACGCTCGGCATCAAGGAGTTCCTTGATTTTCGGAACATGTTCTTCGATGCGGCGAGCAATTTTCAACTGATGTCGCAACGGCGTGATTTCTTTTGTGATCGTTTTGCATTGTTCTTTGAGTACGACATCTTGTTCGGGGGATTTGACACGGCGTAGTTTTAACCGCAGTGTGTATCGTTCGCTCTCCAATGCAGAAATACGAGCCGATACGTTTTCTTGGAATACCAAAAGCTCCTTCGGCGACTCAATGTGATGATCGCAAAGGAGCTTGTATTCTTCGATATATTGCGTGAGCTTGTGTACTTCGGCGCGCATCATCGGTGAAAGCGGTCGATTATCGGCTTGCGGTGTGGCATTGCCGGTACACAGTTTTAAAACCTCAATAAACAGCGCAAACAACAACTGCACGGTATCCTTTCGCTGTGCTTGCCTTAAATGGTACTCAAAGCCCAAAAGCGGGGCGCGTTTCCATTTCGGTGCCATCAACACGAACAATTCGGGGATGCGTTGATTGGCGATCAGCTTATGTCGCATAGCATCATAAGAGTAGTTCTCACCGAGACTCGTGATGCGCACAGCACGTTTCCAACCTTCCGCTGTAACGGATGGATGCTCATACCGAAAATCTCGTTCAAAACGATACCCGAGACATTTCAGATAATATTCCATATCCTTAAACGTGCAGCATTTTGACAAGGCTTCATCGACATCTCTCCGCAATATTTCACGATGAGTGAGCTTGCCGGATTTGCCAACCCAATATGCGCGTTTGCTCCCGTAAAAATGAGTGAAAGGGATGACGGATTTGCCGTACTCCTTACAGACCGTATCCGAAATGCGCCGCAGCTCCACGTGATCGCGGATGTGGTTTTCAAACTTCCTGCCCGTTTTGAAGGATACCGAATTCACCACAAAATGATTGTGGATATTGTCGGTGTTGAGGTGTGTCGTCACCACCACCTCGAAATTCTCACCCCACATTCGCTTCGCGGTTTCGACACCGATGCGATGTGCTTGAGCGGGAGTGACTTCTTCCGACACAAAGCTCTGATATCCGTGATAGGCGACATTGCCGCCAACTTTGCCGTATCGCCGTTTTGTTGCCATCATACATTCGTAAGCCCGTTGTTTCGGACAATTGATGCCGGAGACATACATCGTTTGATCGGTCTTTTGATCGTTTTCGATATAGCGGAGCGCGGACCACAAATCGTCATCCAAGAACTGCCTGTCGGTGGTCTTGTCGGGGTTCTCCGCATAATTGATAACCTCCTTTAATCGGGATTTAATGGGCCAGAATCCGGTGCTTGCCACACACTCACCTCCTGTATTATTTCCTCTTTGCTTTGTTTCGGTGTGTCCAGGAATTTGGCATACATCGCGTCGAACAAGGAGAGAGCGGCCGCCTCGGTTTCGGGGGAAAGCTCACGGTTTAACAATTCACTCAACTTTTCGATGAAACCATAAAAAGCATCGGGAACGATCGCTTTCACCGCATATCCCAATGCTCGTTTTCGGAGATATTCGGCAACGGGTAGTCCGCAACCGATTGCCAATTCGGCAATCTTCTTTTTTTCAGCCGGTGACACTCGCAGTTCCAAGCGATACACCTTTTCTTTTTGATTTGTATTCATTGCCATACCTTCTTTCTGAAAATGGGCGCAAAAAAGCCGATGAGAGTTTTCTCATCGGCTTTTTGCGGATTATTGAATGGTTGGTTATTTCATGGGTAGGATCGCCTGAATATAAGATTTGACTTGCTTGTACACGTCATCAAAAGACGGCTTGTTAACATCGCCAGCAAAACGGAATTTTTCGTAGGAATGTTTCAGTTCCTCCGATCTGTTCAAGAAGCCGTCGAAGTCACCGAGTTCCCGATGGCTGTTTTGAAGGGTTTGAAGAATGTCAGGTGCATGGAAATCAAACACTTTTGAAATGTAATACAAATCCACAACATCCTTGATTCTGCGAAACACTTGCTCGGTCGAAACGGCGGCGATTTTATCGGCAAGCATCTGTATCGGAGATGCACCGCAAAAGCGTACGCCTTCCACTTCGTAAATCTTGGTGGGAGGAATCGGGCGATTCACATCCACATCCATGGTGAAAAGAATCTCTTCGCTGGCGCGGTCGATCAATTCAAATCCGGCGGAGCGCTTTTCACCGTGCGGTCGGTATAACCGCACTTCTAAATCTACGTCGCTTTTATCGATCGCTTTTTGCAACGATTTGACCATCTGCTCGGATGTCGGCGGTGTATCCGCATTCCAGTTGGCGTCAATGTCGACGGTATGACGCGTTTCGTCGTCATATCCCGCTTCAAGCAAACACGCCTTCAAAACCATCGAGCCTTTAAAGCTGATGGGAATGCCGCTGTCATAAATCGCTTTCATAACGGTATACATCATTTTTTCTTCGGCTGTGATATTCATTGTTCGTCACCTCAACTTCCGTAATATTCTATCGCTTCACTTGCCAATTGTTCAAATCTGTCCTGATATTCGGGCGCGATGAAGATACCTTCAAAGCTATCGCCGTTGGCATAATAATAGCGACTGACCGCTTCGGTAATGCCCTGCATATCCAAAATTGCTTCGTTGGCAAACGCATCATACACCGTTCGATTGAAATCGGTGTAGCGCAATCCGTTGCGGGTTTTGATATGATGAGGACTGATGTGATTCCCAAGCACCACAACACCGTTGTATCGAGTGACCGAATCGTTGCCGTATACCCACACAACGTATTCATCGCTTCGTCCGCCAAAGCCACCTTGACACATCAGCGCTTCGTCCAATGCAAAAACCACCGATTCGCCAAGGCACTCCTGAATGGCTCTTAACCAAGACATCGCGCCGACATAATCCTTTCGCTTCGGAAGGTCGCGCTTTTGCGGATCATATTGAGGAAGCGTTATCGTCTTTCGATTGAGCAAATCTTCCTTAATACGCTGTTCCAACAAATTCATAATATAAGCAGGGGGCTTGCGTGTACCCGTTTCCCAATTTTGAACCGTGCGAAAGGGAATATTGTATCTTGCGGCAAATTCGCTTTGGGTATCACCCAGCCGCGTTCTCATTTCACGAATATTCATACAATTCACCTCAGCACCATTATACACTCATTGGGTGTATTCGTCAATAGTTTTTCCGAGTGTGTATGATTTATTCATTTTATGCGAACGGGGTGTTAGGGGTATCCCCTAAAAGCGAACAGTAGGCAAAACGCTTACTGTTTGTTCGGAACTTGCCGTACAAGTTCCCTGCTTGTTACGGTGTAAGACCGAATTTTGACGCCGCTCGTTCGACCTTCCTTAAATACGGTGTGCCGTTTTTGGATTTCTCAAAAGTGAGTATAACGCGCGTTCCTTCTTCGATGTCCGGTATACCGAGATATCCGGCATCCTGCCAAGCGGAAGCGACGATTTTATCGCCGTTTTCCAGCGTGAAATACGCGAGCACATTGCGCTTTTTACCCCAGCGTTTGAAGTCGAGTTTAGCAATAAAAACACCTTCCTTTTCGTTCGGGTGATACGGATCGGTTTGAACACCCGCCTGTTGCATTTGCCTGATTGAATACGCTCCCATAATGAAAGTTCCTCCTGTAATGTAAATTTTGGGCATAAAAATAACACCTACCGATTGTCATCAATAGGTGTTATTCGGTGATGTGTCTGTCCTCAAAGCCGTAGTTTACACCGGTAAACTTTTCGTAAGCCAATCCGATTTTACGAATACGTTTGAGAACGCCGCTGTGGTTTTGGTAGCCAAGATCTTCAGCAATCTTTTCCAGCGTATAGCCCTTCATACGCATTTCAAGAATTGCC
>JAZTZV010000049.1:0-2988 GCA_045637645.1 Acutalibacteraceae bacterium
CCCAGCGCATATCGATGTTTTTATTCAGTTTTTTCATCAGGAACGACATTTCGTTGTCCCCGGAATTGATGGCGTTCATCAAATAACTGAAAAACTCATCACTGTTAACGGTGGATAAAAAGGATTCGTGATATTGCTCAAACAGCTCTTGCACTTTATCCGACATTGGCTGTGAGCCTCCTCTCGCAAATAATCGTCGCTAATTAGAACAGTTTTTGCAGGCGACGGAGATAATCTTTACATTCGTTCATATTTTGACGACCGAAGTTCTTGTCGAGATACGAAATCAAGCCATCGATTTCGTCGCGGATGAACGACAAGTTCAAACTTTCGAACTTACGGAAAATTTTGTGGCAAAGGACATAATCAAGACCATCAAGCTCGGTACCGCCGCAAGCAACATAAATCGGAACAAAATCGTTCAGTTGCTTCATAATACGGTTACCGAATGCCAGGCGGAAATGAGCGATGACATAATCATCGAGTTCTGCCAGCTTATCAAGTGTTTCTTGCGAAACTTTGTGATCTTGTTTGGCTTGGTTGAGAAGCTCTTCGAAGCGAGTGGCACTGAGTCTGAGCGGCTCGGTGTAAGGAGCATCGAAGTATTTGCCCTTTTCGTTGATGTCAATGGGCATTGCACGGTCATACACCTTATCGGTGATGGCGAAGGTCGAGTCGTCGTTGTTCGCGGTACCGACATACCACATGTTACCCGGAAGCGTGATGCGACCGTCGTTGAGACGTTTCGGGTCATTGGGCCAACCCGCCGACACAAGGTCGATCACCCATTCATCACGAATCGGCATTTCGAGAATCGACAGCATTTCTGCAAAGTAATACTCGACGCGTGCGATGTTCATTTCGTCAAGTACCATCAAATAGGTGTCGTCGTTGTAGCCTGCTTCGTAAATCTTTTTGAGCATTTCGGTTTCGTTGAAACGCTTGGTAAATTCGTTGAAGTAACCGAACAGCTCGGTGCGGTCACGCCAAGAAGGCTGAACAGGAGCAATCATGGTGTCGTTCATCACAAACTTACCGAACGCATACGCAAGCGAAGTTTTACCGGTACCGGAGATACCTTGCAGGATGATCAAACGAGTCGCACCAAACGACGAGATGAACAAACGAATAATGTTCTTGCTGTAATACAGACCCATGCGCGAGCAAGCGAAGTTACGGAAACGATCGCAAAGTTCTTCAAGAGTGAAGTCTGTCTCATAAACAGGCGGTACGTAGTTTTCGAACTCGCGATCCACCGCAGACAGCTTGTAAAAACGACCGTCGAAATCGGCGCCTTCTGCCGCTTCCTCGGTTTTTTCTTCTTCGTTTTCATCCAAGAGTTCCGCTTCCTCGGGCTTCAAACCGAGTTGCGAAACTTTCATTGCCAAAATACGCTCCTTATCGGTCGTGAGTTTCACAACTTGACGGTTCAAGTTGCCGATTTCCTCGAGCATATCTTCTTTGGTGACAAGCGTTTCGCGGAAACGGATATATTTGCGGATCAGCAGGAACACCAAGAACAGCACTCCAAGCAACAGCGCAAACACAACGATTACGGAAAGAATCGCAAGGATCCAATCTAAAATGCTGAATCCACCGGAATGCTTTTGGAATGCGGCAATGTAGGCAGGAATATCAAAAATTCTCACCAAGCTGACAATGCCGTCCCAAAGATTACCGAAGAACACCTGCAAAAAGTCCAGCAGGAAGGGGCCAAAAGTTTCCATACCAGTCACCTACTTCTCCTTGTTTGTATGCGTAATACGGAATACACCGTATGTCATGCCTAAAATTGATTGTTTGAGAGGTCACAAACACCTCATCCACCGCTGACGCGGTCCCCCTTCTCCTCAAAGAGAAGGCATTCTTTTGCACCGTTATTCTTCGGTGTGTTCCTCTGCAGCGGCTTGTTGCTGACGCAGATATTCTTCGATTACCTTTTGCTTTTCTGCCTCGGACATCTCCGCGTTTTTGGTCACTTGTTGTTCGCGGTTGTATGCAATTGCCAAACGAATCACGCGATAAAGCTGCCACAAGAACACAAGCGCGATCGGAATCACCAAGCAAACAAGAACACCCGTCGGACTTTTCACAAAGTTCAAGACTTTACCGACAAACGGAATTTTTGTGACATACACGCCGATGATATCTTCGGGATAAATATCCGGCTGACGATACACATTGTTGGGGTCTTGGTCGACCATATTATTGGGGTTATCACCCTTGGTTTGGTAAACACAGGTACCATCATCCAATTTCACAACATCATAAATGCGGTGTGTAATGATGTTACGAGATCCATCGACAATACCCCAAAAGGAGATGATCTCCCCTTTTTCTAAATTCGTGGTATCTTGTTTTTTGATGATCACCAAATCATCCGCTGTAAACGTCGGTTCCATCGATTTGGTATCATAAATCACGATTGGCGAATAACCAAAGACATCCGCTACACCGTCATTCGCTGACGATACAATCAACATCACGGAAATCGACGCCATGATCACCAGAACAATGACCAGAAAAATTGTTAATACAGTATCAAAGATCTTTTTCAAGACCGAATCACATCCTTGGGTAAATATAAAACTACGGATTTGGACAAGAGTCACAAAGCCGCAAAAGGATTTGATTTCTCCTGCAATTAAAAACAAATCCAATCCTTTTACTGCTTTGAAAAAGCTGTAAAAACCGCCCGAGGGCGGGTGCGGCAAACGCCGCACCCGCACCTAAGGAACTTGTTTGTCAGTTCAGAGTCACTAAACTGTTGAATACTTAATTACAAAATGAAGCAATTAAGATTACGCGGCATATGCGAAATCGATGCCGAAGAGATAGTTCTTCAGGGACAGAGCGTTCTTGGTCGCGCAGTCATCATCAGTGCCTTCAACCCAAACGTAGAACGTAACTTCGCCATAGAAGCCGTTGCCGTCTGCAAAAGCAGTCAAGTCATCAGCGCCAATAACAACTTTGCCACCGACAGTGGTG
>JAZTZV010000050.1:0-9574 GCA_045637645.1 Acutalibacteraceae bacterium
TGCGCGATCTTTCTTACCCGTACGCCGCACGTCGGGGACACGTCATTGGAGCGTTTGCTCCGAGAAGGCGGAAAGATCGCCGCGCCGCAGTCGGAATATCCGCCGTGACAACACCCTCAAATCGATGATCGCGAGCGCCGATCCCGAGGAGTACAAAAACCTATATATTTTGGAGGAATGCAAGCTATGAAACAGACACGATTGTTGAAATCGTTGTCGCTCATCGTTTGCGTGGTGCTGATGGCGGCTATGGCACTGACGGCAAGCGGATGTAACGACAACCACCCCTCGACCGATCCCGAGACTCCCGCGGTAAGCGGCGGCATCAAAGGCGAAGGCGAAACCACCTTCCCGTTTGAAGTCGCCCTGCCCGACGGCTCGAAAACCACGTACGAGGTACACACCGACAAAACGACCGTCGGCGAAGCGTTGTTGGATGCGGGTTTGATCGCGGGCGAGGACAGTACCTACGGCCTGTATGTCAAGACGGTCGACGGCGTCACACTCGATTACGACACGGACGGCAAATATTGGGCGTTTTATGTCAACGGTGAATACGCGATGAGCGGTGTGGATACCACCGAGATCGTCGCGGGTGACACCTACGCATTTGTTGCCGAATGAAACTGAAAGCGAAAGACATCGCGGTGTTCGGCATGCTCGGTGCGCTGATGTATGCGTCGAAAGCGGCGATGGAGTTTTTACCCAACATCCATTTGATCGGCGTGTTTACGATTGCGCTGACGGTGGTATATCGCCGAAAAGCGTTGTATCCGATCTTCATTTTTGTGTTGACTACCGGGTTTTTCGCGGGATTTGCAACATGGTGGATTCCGTATTTGTATATTTGGGCGGTGCTGTGGGCGGCAACGATGCTGTTGCCGCGTAAGATGTCGCCGTTGCTCGCGCCGATTGTGTACATGACGCTGTGCGGACTGCATGGGTTGCTGTACGGCACGCTGTATGCGCCCGTGCAGGCGCTGTTGTACGGCATGAGTTTCGAGACGACTTTGGCGTGGATCGCGGCAGGATTGCCGTTTGATATCACCCACGGCATCGGCAACGCGGTGTGCGGACTGCTGATTTGCCCGATCATCGGCATTTTGCGACGCGTGGAACGCAGTCGAATGTAAGGATTATTTAAATTTGTCCAGCCAACGCGGCTTTTTGCAGTCGCATGGGGATGAAAATGCGGCGGGGCGGTTGACAAGCACCGTTTCGTCTCCGATGATCTCGATGTCTTTCCAAGGAATCACGAGATCCTCTTCGTGTCCGGCAAAGCCGAGGAGCTTCGGGCGTCCGTGAATGACGATGGCGCAAAGCTGCGCGGTGCAGGTATCCACTTCGACGTCGTCGACACAACCGAGTCGACGGCCGTCGCACACGTTGATCACCTCTTTGTCGTGCATGTCCGTGATTTTACAAAGCATAAAAAACGCCTCCTTTGTGCCATGTGTATGCACAAGGGAGGCGTTTTATGTTTGATCACAGGATCTTATACAGCATCGACGCGTCGTTTTTGGCGACCGTTTCCTGAACGGCGACAACTTCGACGCGCACTTCGCGTGCGCCGAGCGTCAGCGCGATCTCGTCGCCGACTTTCACGTCATAAGACGCGCGCGCCGCTTTTCCGTTGACGGTGACGCGTCCCGCGTCACACGCTTCGTTGGCAACGGTGCGGCGCTTGATCAGACGCGACACCTTGAGATATTTATCCAGTCGCATAAGGGGTTCCTCCTTTGGGGAGTAAAGAATAGAGAATAAGAGAGATTGTTCGCATCACGATTTTGATGCAGCACCCTGCGAATACGCCACGGCGTGGTCTCGCGGCGACGCACAAACCTCTTGCCTCTCCCTTTGGGAGAGGTGGCATCGTCGAAGACGATGACGGAGAGGGCGGTCTGAAACGGAACGGATAAATCCGTTCCCTACAGACACGCCGCAATCCTGAAACGTCGCCTTTACACAAAAAACACCGCAGAGTGAATCTGCGGTGTTTTGCGTTAGGCAAACTTATTTCGCAACAGCGTCTTTAAGAGCTTTGCCGGCTTTGAAAGCGGGTTGCTTGCAAGCCGCGATCTCGATGACTTCGCCGGTGCGGGGGTTCTTGCCGGTGCGAGCGCCGCGCTCACGAACTTCGAAGGTGCCGAAGCCGACGAGTTGCACTTTGTCGCCGTTCACGAGAGCCTCGGTCACAGCCTCGACAACAGCGGTGATCGCCGCGTCAGCGTCTTTTTTGGTCAAACCTGCTTTTTCTGCCACGACAGCAGCCAATTCTGCCTTTTTCATAATGGGTAACCTCCTAAATTTTTAAATGTATTATCTTACGCGTCCTCGCGTTGGATACCAATGTTAAACTTGTTCCGCCTTGGCGATGTCCCACAGAGCGTCAAGCTCCTCGAGCGTCGCCTCTTGCATGTTCATGCCGCGTTCGGCGGCAAGTGCTTCCACTCTTGTGAAGCGGCGGATGAATTTTTCGGTCGCGGCGTTGAGCGCCGATTCCGATTCGGTTTTCAGGAAACGCGACACATTCACCGCCGAAAACAGCAAATCGCCGAATTCCTCTTCGATGTGTGCCTTGTCGCCCTCGGCGATCGCTTCCTTGAGTTCGGCGGTCTCGCTCGTCAGCGCGTCGAGCGCGCCGTCGATCGTCGGCCAGTCAAATCCGACCCGCGCGGCGCGATCTTGCACCTTCGCGGCGCGCATCAGCGCGGGAAGCGAGCGGGGCAAATTGCGAAGCAACGTGCTTTGCGCGGCGTCGCCTTTGGTTTGACGCTTGACCGCGTCCCACGTTTTGAGAACCGCCGCGGCGTCGTCCGCCTTGGCATCGCCGAACACGTGCGGGTGGCGCACGATCAATTTTTTGCAAACACCGTCCACCACGTCGTCGTACGAAAAACGGTTTTCTTCGGACGCCATCTCCGCGTGGAACACCACTTGGAGCAACACATCGCCGAGTTCTTCGCACAGCGCCGCGTCATCCTCGTTGTCGATCGCCTCGATCGTTTCGTACGTTTCCTCGATCAGACTTGAGCGGACGGAGCGATGGGTTTGTTCGCGGTCCCAAGGACAACCCGCGGGTGAGCGAAGCGCCTTCATGATGAAAAGCAAATCATCGGTCGTGTAGCGATCCTTTTTTGCTATTTCAATCGCCATGGTGACCGCCGCCTTTCATTAGACACTTCCCATACTATACTCCATTTTTTGACAGATTGCAAGAGGGTAAATGGGCATTTACCGCGCAAAACCTTGTTTTTTGGGAGTTTTTTTGCGGAATTACAGGGGTTTGCCGCATTTTTTGCAGTAAATCGCGTCCTTGTCGTTGGGCGTGTCACAGGCGTGGCAGCACACCAGGTCGTTGAGCTCATACAGCTTGTTTTGCAGTTTGGTGACGCGTCTGTCAAGCTCCTTGGCGGTCGCGATCGCGTCGTCCAAAAGCTCGGTGATATCCTCGTCGGAGGCATCCGCTTCGTACACCAAGCGACCGATGCCCTCAAACGTGGCGGCGAGCTTTTTCTCTTCCTCGGCGATGGTCAGCTTCAAGCGGGCTTTATAAATCAACAAATCGGTCTTGTCTTTGGCAACGTCCACAAATTCGCGGGTTTTGAGCAAATACTCTTCCATTTTCGCCATCGGTCATCGATCCTTTCATGTGAACTATAAATATAGTATACTCCATTTTTTAAGAATGTGCAAGGGGTCAGTGACATTTCCCGATAAATTCGCGCAGGATGCTGTCGTGCGGGACGTGATCGCATGTCAGCGGTTCAAAGCAATCGAGCGCCGCCTTGAGTCGCACGGCAGTCGCTTCATACGGTGTACCGCGCAGGGTGTGCAGGCGATCACGCAACAGCGGCGCGATCACACAGGGCTCATAACCCAGCGCCGTGTCGATGAGATGATCCGCCGCGTCGGCGAAGGGGAAAATGTGTGTTTCGTCGCCTGCAAGCACCCCTTGCCACATCGACAGGGTGTCGGCAAAATCACTGCCGCGCGTACGCTCGTCACGCAACAAACGGCGGCAAAGGCGAATGTCGCGTCGGCAAAGCAGAACGCGGTCGCCGTCCGTGAAGCGCGTGCGCGCGTTGACAAATACACGAATCGGCTTGCCTAAAATCGCGGGATCCAATCCCTCGGTCAGCAAGGGCGAAAACGCTTGAATGCCTTCGAAAATCACGGCGGCGTTGCCCTGCACGCGCAAGAATCGGCGCGTCAAAGCGGGCGCGCCCGCTTCGAAATCATATTGCGGGAGAGACGTTTCGCCCGTGGTCATCAGTTCCGTCAAACAACGGTGCAGCTGCGGCAAATCGAGTGCTTTGGGGGATTCGTAATCGAAGCGTCCGTCACAAAGGCGCTCGGCTTGCCCGATGCCGCGATAAAAATCGTCGAGCGACACCACAAACGCCGCGACACCGCGCGCTTCCAGCGCGGCGCACAATCGCGCGGCGGTGGTCGTTTTGCCGACCGAAGACGGGCCGCACAGCCATACAAGGCGGCATCCGCTTGCGGCGTCGGCGATGGACGCGGCGGTGTTGAGAATTTGCGCGTCATACTGCGCTTCCTCGACGGCGATAAACCGCGCGGGATCGTCGAGCCGACGCAAAACGTCGGACAATTCATGCGTGAGTCGGGTATTCGTAGGATTCATAAAACGTCACCACCTGTTGTTTCCGTTCGAGCATCTCCTCGAAACGGTCGATATATTCATATGGGAATTTGAAATTGAAAATGCGTTCCAAAAATTCGCCGTCGGGGGCTTTGAGCTTGGTCACCGCACCCGCGCCGCAACCGAGAACGGTGTGCGTCTCGTCCATCATAAACACGTTGTAAAGACCGTCGTGTCCGTCTTTTGACCAACCGGTGTTTTCCTGATTGCCGACACAACGGCTTTGGCGATAGAGGTAGTAGGGGTGATACCCCGCGTTCCACAGGCGATCGGTGGCATAGCTCACCATGTGCGGCGTGTCGCCGCCGCCGTCGTATTCGGAATGATCCCGCACAACGAGATGCGACGCACGCTTCATCGACAAGGTATGCACGGTCACGCTTTCGGGCGACAGTGCCAAAATGCCGTCGATCGAGGCCTTGAAGCCGTCGAGCGTATCGGTGGGGAGTCCGGCGATGAGGTCGGTGTTGATGTGGTCAAAGCCGATCTCGCGCGCGAGCGCGAATGCGTCGCGGAATTGCGAAACCGTGTGGCGGCGACCGATCGCGTCGAGAACCGAATCGTGAAGCGTCTGCGGATTGATGCTCAGTCTTGTCGCGCCGCCCGCGAGGATGGCGCGGAGTTTGTCGGCGGTCACGGTGTCGGGGCGACCCGCTTCGACGGTGTATTCCAGCACCCGCGACAGATCAAACGAAGCCTTGACCGTGCCCATCACCGCTTCAAGTTGTGCGGCGGACAAGGTCGTCGGTGTGCCGCCGCCGATGTAAATGCTGTCAAGGCGCAAGCCGAGGGCGGCAACGATGCGACCCGTTTCTTCGATCTCGCGGCACAAGAGTGTCACATAATCGGGGATGAGGTGGGTCGAACGCTCGGTCGTGTGCGACACAAACGAACAATACGAACACCGCGTCGGACAAAACGGCACGGAAATGTACAAACTGCAGGAAGCGGGAGAGGACAGCGACAAAATGTGGTTTTCCGCGTGAAGCGTGCGCTTGGCAAGCAAGGCTTTTTCATCGCTGCACAGCAGGCGTTCGCGGAAATAGTCAAGTGCGGCATCTTCGCCGACCTCGCGTGTTAAACGGCGAAGCAGTTTGACAGGGCGCACACCCGTCAGCAAGCCCCACGGTTGTGTCGTGTGAAACAACTCGCAAAACAGCTCATACAGCAGCGTTGCGACGGTGAGTTCGGCGGGCTTGCCCCACAGCGCGATCAGCGGATCATCGTCGGTGATCGCGGCGCGTTTCTCGCGGTCGAAATCGCCGAGCATCACGCGGCAAACGGCGCAGTTGTCCTGCACGCCCGCCGATACGCGCACGCCGTCCCCTTCGGGCACGGTGTCGCACAGCGTGATCGCTTCGTGCGGCAAAAACAGCCGACAAATATTTTCGGGTTCATAGCGGGCGATCCCGCCGTAAAGATGCAGTTGCATGTGGATCTCCTTAAAATATGCTCAGGGTGACGCGGGCAGGACAAAGAGGATTGTCGCCAAAGGCGACCGTTGCCTTGCGGCAACGCGGGTCGTCGGGGAGAAGGTGAATTGCCGCCATGCGGCAAGAGAGACCACCCTGGGGTGCGCCGACCCCTACGATGTTGTTGTGAGATTGTAGGGGTCGGGTTTCCCGTCCCGCGAGATCACGCAAAATTTACGGCGGATGCGTAGGGAACGGATGTATCCGTTTTGTTTAAGCAAACCGCCCTCTCCGTCAAAACCTGCGGTTTTGCCACCTCTCCCAAAGGGAGAGGCAAGAGGTGTGTGCGTTGTGTCGCGTGACGAATCCCATCTGTCTTCGGCGCCGATTTTACGGTTGTGTTACCGCCCCGATGTGCCGTTGATGTAATAGAACAGTTGCACGGCGTCTTGCAGGTTGGTGACGCCGTCGCCGTTGACGTCGCCCCAAACGGCGGTCGAAGGCGCTTGAGTTTCGGGCGCACAGTCATACGATACAGTCGCTTTTCTCAGAGCGTTGTTACCGCTGTATGTGATCGATACCGCTTTCCATTGTTCTTCACTGCCGTCGAAAAGCACGTCGGTCAGCGAGGAACAGCCTTGGAATGCCATTGAGTGGATCTCGGTTAATCCCGCGGGCAGTTCGACGGACGAAAGCGACGAGCAAAGATAAAACGCCGAAGAAGGAACGGTTTGAACGCCGCTTCCCACGCGCACGTGTGTGAGCGCTTTACAGCCGTAGAAAGCGTTGTCGCCGAGAGTCGTCACGCTGTTCGGAATGTCCATCAGTTCCAAACTGTCACAGCCGTAAAATACGCGGCTGCCGATCGATTGCAGAGTCTCGGGAAGAAGCACTTCTTCAAGCGTGTCGCAGTTGCGAAACGCATCGTCGTCGATCGCCGTGACGGGCTTCCCTTCGATTTGAGAAGGAATCTCGATCGAGGTTGCCGTTCCGTTGTAATCGGTGACGGTCACCGCGGCGTCGGAGACGGTGTACACAAGACCCTCGGGAATCGGTTGCGGGGTCGTAGGCGTGGTGGGCGATTCGGTTGAGGGCGGGAGCGGATCGTTGCCTTCGAGCGAAACCAGATCGAATTTTCGGAACGTCACGGCGTTCGAGGTGACGGCATTGCTGGTTGCAAAGATTTTGACACCAGTAACGACGAAGTTGCCGTTCGCATCGTAGCATTTGTTGACCGCATCGAGACTGCCGATGGTCTTCTTAATGGTGTCCTCAAGGAAGAGCACGCCTTTGTAATGACCTTTCCCGAGATCGGCAACCAAGATATCCTCGGGGTTGGCGATCCAAATGTAGGCTTCGTCGCCGAAGCTTGCGGGGGTCGACGGGCCGAAATATACGTAGATCGTAGTGGTGCAACCGGGCGATACGGCGAAATCCAGATCGAGCGCGGCAGAGGAATCCACAACGATCGGCTCGTCAAAGGTGTAGCTCGCCGCAGGCCACAGCGCGGCGGTGTTGCCGTAGGCGATGGATCCGTCGGCGTTTTTCGTAACCGTGATGTTCGATCGCGGATCTCGCGGATCCGGAGCGGGTGCGTTCGTGTAATCCCCCGCAATCAAGTTGACGCGGTTTGCCCAAGGCTGTTGCGATTGATCGCCGCGGGTGTTGAGGTCGAAGTTTTCCATGCCATCTGTCACGGCGCATTTTGTGACGGTGATCGTGCCCGCTTCCTTTGCGATGAACGTGAAGGAACAAATCGCGGCGTTGGCGGGCAAGGGTGCACCCGTCCAGGTGTAGGCACCGGCAGGTGAGAATTCGACGTTGTATTCGCCGGCGGGAATGGGGTTGGAGGGGGAGAGATATTCGCCGAAATTGTAGCAGAAGTCGCCCGCGGCAAACATCCATTTGACGTTGTTCTTATCATAAAATGCAACGTCGAATTTCGCGGTGGAAGAAATCGACAATTGAATGTACGGATATTCATTGAGGTTGGCTTCGTTGTCGACGGTAAACGTGACTTCTTGATCGGCTTTCGTGGCGTTGAACGTGAGTACGTGATCCGCCAAAGAATAGGCGCTGTCGGGGGTTGAGGAATTGGCACTGAGTGTGCTGTCTTCCAAAAAGTCGACACCGCTTGCGGCGGATGTCGGCACGGCCATGATGACGCTGAACATACCGATCAAAAGTGACAGAGAAACCGCAATACTGATAATAGCCTTTTTCATAGTCATGTCCTCCTAAAGAATCTTACTCCAAAATGTTGCTCGTGATATAATCGACGCCCATCTCGATCAGGCGGGCGGCATCGTCGGGATGATCGACCGTCCAGCAGTTGACTTTGAGTCCTGCCGCGTGCCACATCGCGACGCGTTCTTTGGTGACGGCGCCCCATTGGATGTCGATGTCGATGCCGTTGTCGGCAAGTTCCTTGCACAGCCATTCGTGGTCGTCGCGCTCGCCCGTCAGGAATTGCGCGGGCAGATGGGGAAATTGCGTCTTGAGCGAGAGAAGGTTTTCGTACCAGAACGAAATGAAGACGGTTTTATCCAGATGACCGAGTGTATCGATGATGGCGACGACTTCGGCGATATCGTCGTCCTCGAAAAGGTTTTTGAATTCCAACACCGCGATCTTGTCATAGCGGTGGCAAATGCGGATGTATTCCTCGAGCGTCGGGATCATCAGGTCGGCGCGGTCAAACGAGCCGTCTTTGTCCTTGATGCGCACGGCGCGCAGGGCATCAAACGTCGAGCCTTCCACGGGAATGTCGATTTTGCCGACGCGCTTGGTCGTATCGTCGTGAATGACAACAAAACGACCGTCGGCGGTTTTGTGAACGTCGGTTTCGATGCCGATGTGCGAGCGATTGCCTGCCGCGACAAACGCCGCGCAGGTGTTTTCGGTTTCGAGTCCGCTCAAGCCGCGGTGCGCGACGATGAGGGTGTTCCCTTTGTGTTGCAGGCGAATGGTATCCATACTTCAAAAACTCCTTTCAGATATCGGATGAATCCAGTTCGGTTTTGGCTTTGTGTTTGGAGCCGATGCGCTTGGGGGCGTTCATCGCGCCTGCACGGACGATGCCGTCCGAGCCGAAACGCGCGCGAATGTCGTCGACCGCTTTGTCGAGCTTGCGCGAGCGGGACTTGTCCTCTTCGGCAAACAACGAGAGCTGCACGCTGTCGTCGCGCGTGATGTCAAACAGCGACACGCCCAGCAACCGAAGCGGTGTGCGTGTTTGACATAATTCGGCAAGCAGGTGTTTGACCTGCTCGAAAATCTCGCTTGTGATGTCGGTGGGGGCGGCGAGTTTGTGTTGATGTGAGCGGGTTTTGAAATCCGTCGTACGGATCGTGATGCCGATGCCGAACGCTTTTGCGCCGTCGGCGCGCAGGCGCATCGTCACGCTGTCGGTCAGTGCGAGCAAAATCGCGTGCGCCGCGTCAAGATCGGTCACGTTGTCTTCGAGAAAGTCGGATCGTAGCCATGTCGATCTGTG
>JAZTZV010000051.1:0-15016 GCA_045637645.1 Acutalibacteraceae bacterium
CCCGCCGCAAGTCCTGAAAATCAAAATCCGCAGATGCTCTTGTGCATCTGCGGATTTTGCTATATAATGACAATGGTGATATATATGAATAAGTTATATTCGAAAGAATAAGCGGTTCTGGTTCACCCGACGCATTTGTGCCACAAATGCGAAACTTGCCATAAAGTCGATAAAGGAGTACTCATATGAAACGCCATTCGGTTTTTATAACTGCAACGGAGTGGTTTGAAAGCACGTCGCTGAAAAACCCTATTATTTGTTCGGATCATAAACTGGAACAGGTTTTCCCTGATTATTACAGTGTGAATTATGATACCAAACTCTTGGCTACGACAACGGCAACCGCAGAAGAAAAGCAAGCTCCTTTCTATAACGATTACCGTGAGCGATACGGCTTCGGAGATATTCATATTTTAGATGAAGCGATCATAAGCACAGACAAGAGATGTGTTTTTCTTAATGGATTTGATCAAGACCAGTTTATGTACATCGCTCCAAAGTTAAAGAATACTGCTGAGATACTCTACTTTTTCAAATGTCCAAAAATACGTGATCTGTCTATATTATCCCAATTTGCGAAATTGAAATGTGTCCATATTTATTGGAACAACTCTCTTGAAAGTTTGTGGGATATGACAGGCAATACCGAATTGAAGATTCTTTCCTGTATAATGATATCTAAGCTAAGCAACATCGAAGCATTGAAAACATCGTGCGTGGAATATGTCTGTCTGGATAGTTCGAATAATAACGGACGACAAAAGAAAGCGCTGTTCGATGCCTCTGCTTTTGAACAAATGAACAATTTGAAGCATCTGTCACTCATTTATTCGGATTGCAACATCGATTACTAAAACGAATCCCCTCGACAAATTATGTCGAAGGGATTCGTTTTGTTATTAGCGGCGGGAGCAAGCCCCCGCCCTACGTTCTCTTTTATAATTCTCCGCTAAGGACAACTCCCATTCGTCCGAGACTTTTTTCATTCATATGCACACGTCGCGCGCGACTTATTGCATATACTCAAAAAACTTCGTATTATATACAGCTAAAACGGTTCGACCGTTCTCTGTCACAATATAAAACGTATCATTCGGAAGTGCGGCGTTGCAGATTCCTTCATCGCTCATAGAGCAAACTTTCGACCATGTGTAATACCGATTTTTTGGGATTGTATACACCCCAAACGAAACAAAATCCAAGCACCATCTACGACCGTTTTTGGACATCCCCGGACCATATTCAACATCTGCACCGGAACTTTTCAATCGATCGAGAACCACTTGAAAGGTCTGTTTTTTTGCCATTCGTCTTTTTCGCCAAGTTTGGACAGTTTGTATGGTGAGCATGGCGATAAACCCGCCAACGACAACAACAGGAATCGCGATATCCACAAGCACAAAAATGCCCTCGGCTGCACGTGCGTTCTGAATAAAGCATATCCAACATGCAAGGATAATCCCAACAAGCAATCCTTCACAAGCTATTGTAAAAACAAGGATCCCCAAGAATAACGTTGCAGAATATCTTTCGAAATACAATCTTTTGTTAATATTTCTTTCTTCAACCACACACACCTCTATACAATTCAAATTCTTCCGAAGGTGTTTTAATCAGAAGTCTTTTTTCAAAGAACGCCCCGTAAACAACTTAACAACCGCGTCATACAAGCAACCATGTATTTCTCGTTCTCAACACTCTTTCGCAGAATCATCTTATATGTATTCAGTATATCATACAAGGATGTTTTGTCAACATCGTATATCGTCTGTGCGCCACGGCATAACCGCCCTACGACGGCGCTTAAAATTCTGCAAATCGCCCCTTTACGAAAAACGCGTTTTGTGGTATACTTATATGTCCAAAATACACCACTTGCACACCATCAAGAAAGGAGAGCATCCCGTATGGCCTTGTTCAATCTTCGCAAAATCGCCGCTGTCGCCGCCAATCAACAAACGTATTTGCGCGGTGTTGCATGCTACAACGGCGGCTATGTCCGTCACATCGAGCGCCACGAAGGCGATGCTTACGCCGCCGTCGTCACCGCCGACGTCGAAGCGGACAACCATCTCGATCTCTACCGCTGCGAGCTGTGCCTTGACCGACACGGCGCACCCGAGCACATGGACTGCAGTTGTTCCGTGTTCAACGCCGCAAGCGGTGCTTGCAAACACTTGGTGGCGGTGCTGGTGCATAAATATTACGCCGATATGGTGTCGGGGCTTCCCGTCGCATCGTCGGTGCGGGTGACGCCGCCGCCCACGGCGACCGACGAAATCGCCGCGCGCATGTTACGCAATTATACCGACCGCGAAGCGGCACGCTTTGCCGCCGAAACCGAAGCCCCCGACGAACCCGTGCGCCTGTTGCCGCAACTTTGCATCAGCGGGCAAAGCGCACGCCTGTCGTTTATGCTCGGCGGTCGAAGGGATTATATTTTGCGCGATTTGCGCGCATTCACGGACGCGATGCAACAAAACGCCACCGTTTCCTACGGCAAAGAATTGACATTCTTCCATCACCCCGACAGCTTTGCGGTCGAAGATCGCGCGCTGTTGCGCTTTTTGATCGGACAAATCCCGCCTGTGCCGCGCGGCACGATCGGCGGACACGCGATGCGCGAACTGACGCTCACGCCCGTGGCACTCGACGCGTTTTTCTCGCTGATGCGGGAACGCTCGGTTTCGTGCCGTTGCCACGGCGCGGACAGCACCATCACATTGCGGCGCGGCGATCCTGCACTGACCGTGCACCTCACCCGCACCGACGACGGCTGTCGTTTGGAAACGGACGACCGTCTTGTGACCCTGGTCGGCACGCGCCGCCGCTATGTCTTGTCGAACGGCGTGCTGTACGGCTGTTCGTCGCAATTCAGCGACAACGTCGGCGCGTTGCTCGACGCAATGCAAGCCTCGCACGGACGGTTGTTCATCGCAAACAGTGATATGCCGACGTTTTGCACAGGCGCGCTTCGCGCCATTGACGGACGCTTGACCCTTACGGGCGACGTCCATGCCCTTGCTTCCTATCGCCCCGCGACATTTGACGCGGAATTGTATCTCGACGCCCCCGCTCCGAATACCGTCGCGGCGAAATTGTTGCTTTGCTACGGTGATCGCCGCGTGAACGCCTTCGCCGACGACGAACTCGACGGCGTGGTGCGCGACACGCTGGCGGAATATCGCCTCAAACGCTTGGTGCAAAAGCCGTTTTCTCGCGTGGACGACACGGACGGCCGCCTGTTTTTGGAGGGTGACGACGACGCGCTGTTCCGCTTCATGACCGACAGCATCGTGACCCTGCAACAGCACGTGCATGTGTATGTTACCGACCGCGTCCACGCGATCGGTATCGCCCCCGCTCCGCGCATTGCGGCGGGCGTGCGCCTGCAAAGCGATTTGCTCGACCTGTCGTTGCAAACCGACGACCTCGACCGCACGGAATTGGAAGCGGTGCTGGCATCCTATCGCGAGAAGCGACACTATCACCGCTTGAAGGACGGACGTTTTTTGCGACTGGACGACCCCACCCTGCAAGGTCTTTATGCCTTGACCGAAGGCTTGTCCATTTCGAAAACGGCGCTTCGCGCGGGAACGGTCAGCATGCCCGCCTATCGTGCGCTGTATTTAGACCGCGTGTTGCGCGACAGCCCTTCGATCCATTTGCGCCGCGACGAGGGTTTTCGCCGCCTCATCCGTGACATCAACGCCGTCGCCGACAACGAATTTTCGCCGCCCGCGTCGCTCGACAACGTGTTGCGCAACTATCAGAAAACGGGGTTCCGTTGGCTGAAGACCATGCAACAATACGGCTTCGGCGGCATCCTTGCGGACGATATGGGTCTTGGCAAAACCGTGCAGATGATCTCGTTGTTGCTTGACGCCAACGAGCAGGGCGAGACGCGCCCGTCGCTTGTCGTCTGCCCCGCCTCGCTGATTTACAACTGGTGCGACGAATTCAAACGCTTTGCGCCGACGCTTCGCGTGCGTCCCGTATCGGGCGATAAGGACACACGCGAGCAATTGCTCGCCGATCTCGACGGCGTCGACATTCTCGTCACATCCTACGACCTGCTCAAGCGCGACAAAGAGTTGTACGCACCGCACACGTTTGCCTATCACATTCTCGACGAAGCACAATATATCAAAAATGCATCCACGCTCAGCGCACGCGTCAACAAATCGATCAAGAGCGAGCGCCGCTTTGCACTGACGGGTACGCCGATCGAAAACCGCTTGAGCGAGCTGTGGAGCATTTTCGATTTCCTGATGCCCGGCTTTTTGTTCAGCTATCCGCGTTTTCGCGAACAACTGGAACGCCCGATCATGCACGACGGCAACCAAGCGGCACTCGCGCGACTTGACAAGCTCGTATCGCCGTTCATTTTGCGGCGTTTGAAGAAAGATGTTCTCACCGAACTTCCCGACAAGCACGAAACCGTCATCCGTGTGCCGCTTGTCGGCGAGCAACGCGCGCTGTATGCCGCGAACGTGCAGGTGCTTCGCGACGAGCTGTTGCAAAAAGGACTTGTCCGCAATCACATCACGGTGCTGTCGATGCTGACACGGTTGCGCCAGCTTTGCTGTTCGCCCGCTTTGTGCTACGAATCCTATGCGGGTGAGAGCGCCAAAACGGACGCGTGTTTGGAGCTGATCCGCGAAGCGATCGACGGCGGACACAAGGTGTTGCTGTTCTCGCAATTCACGTCGCTTCTTGATTTGTTGCGCGAACGCTTGCACACGGAAGAGATCCCGTTTTATGAATTGCGCGGCTCGACCAAAAAAGAACAACGTGCCGCGCTTGTAGACGCGTTCAACAACGACGATACCCCGCTGTTCCTCATTTCGCTCAAAGCGGGCGGCACGGGTTTGAACCTCACGGGCGCGGATGTGGTCATCCATTTCGATCCGTGGTGGAATTTGTCCGCGCAAAACCAAGCCACCGACCGCGCGCATCGCATCGGACAAACCCGCACCGTGCAGGTGTATAAGCTGATTGCGAGCGACACGATCGAGGACAAGATTTTGGATATGCAACTTTCCAAGCAAGCGCTTGCCGACGCGGTCGTCCATGAAGGCGACGGCATTTTGTCGGGTATGAAGGCAGAAGACTTGCTCGGGTTGTTGGAATGAACGTAAGCCTCCCCTTGAAGCAAGGGGAGGCGGCACGAGCGTTTCGCGAGTGACGGAAGGGATTCCATCGTGCACCCTACCGTGTTGCCGCACTTTTTCGTTGTTGCCGCAAAATCATAACCACCAGTAAACTGGTGGTTTGCACAACCCCTATAAGGGGCCGTTACTGGCCGCGCTTGTAAGCGCGTTGAACGGTTTTCCAACTGCATGTGTTGCACTGCAGCCTGTAAACAGGCGAACAAGGCTTCCCCTTGAGGGGAAGCTGTCGAGCCGCAGGCGAGACTGATGAGGTGTTGGACGCGACTGCGTCCGTTATGAAATCCCGCAAACGCCCACGCCGCCTTCGGCGGCTACACCTCATCCGTCATTTGCTTCGCAAATGCCACCTTCCCCTCAAGGGGAAGGCTTTTCTCGCTAAAGCTTTCTTTATCCCCCGGCATAGCCGGGGGTTTATTTCCATACCTAAAGGCAAAACAAAAAGAGCATTCCCGCAGGAATGCTCTTTTTTTATGTCGTTTATTCGTTCGGCAAGGTGTAGGCGGCGGCGTACGCGTTGTACGCATCCACGAACGCGGGCGAACCCGAATGCTTGACCTTGTTGAGATAGCTGTGGGTCTCGAACGCATCGCGTTTGGTTTGGATGAGGCAAACGGCGATGTTCGAGCAGTGATCGGACGCACGTTGGCAGCTGTTGAGCACATCGGCGAGGATGAAGCCGAGCTCGATGGTGCATTTGCCTGCCTTGAGGCGTTCGATGTGGCGCGCGTTGGTCGTCGCGATCAAGCCGTCGATGACTTGCTCGAGCGGTTCCACCTTGCTCGCCAATTCCAAATCACTGCGGTCGAACGAGTCGACGGTGATGGTGATGATCTCGTTCATCGCGGCGGTGATGGCGTTCAATTCCGCCTTCGCCTGATCGGAGAAGCTCAGACCCTTTTCGTGCATTTCGCGCGCCGCGTGCATGATGTTGAGCGCATAGTCGCCCAGACGTTCGAAGTCGCCGATCGAAAGCAACAGCTTGGAAATCTCGCCCGCGTCGTGCTCGGACAATTGGCTCGCCGACAGCTTAACAAGATAGGAGCCGATGGTGTCTTCGTAGATATCGGTGACCGTCTCGTTTTCTTCGATGCGCGCCGCTTCTTCGTCGGTGTAGTTGTCGAACAGCTTCGTCGCGTCGATCAAGGTGTCGCGCGCCACTTCCGCCATCTTGACGATTTGGCGTTTGCTTTCGACGATCGCCACGGACGGCGTCGCGAGCAAGCGCTCGTCGAGGTAGCCGACGGGACGCTCGACTTCTTTGTCGCGCACAACAAATTTCGCGAGTTTTTCAAGCAGCTTGTTGAACGGAAGCAACAACGCCGTCGTGCAAACGTTGAACACGGTGTGCACCGTCGCGATGCCGACCGCGTCGACGTTGGTGCTCAGGAAGTCGGTCAAGAAACCGCTCAAGATATAATACAGCACCATGAAGATCGTCGTGCCGACCAAGTTGAACGCAAAATGCACCACAACCACGCGTTTCGCGTTTTTGTTCGCACCGATCGACGAGATGAGCGAAGTGATGCACGTACCGATGTTTTGACCGAAGATGATCGGAATGGCAATGGCAAAGCTCATGGCACCGGTTTTCGCCGCCACCGTTTGCAAAATACCGACCGAGGCGGACGAGCTTTGGATCACCGCGGTGACAAGTGCGCCGACGATCACGCCGAGGATCGGATTGCTCAGCGCCGCAAACATGTTTTCAAAAACGGATTCGGGAATCGCTTCCACCGCGTCACCCATCAGATCCATACCGAACATCAACACGGCAAACGCCACCAACACGGTCGCGATGTCTTTGACGCGTTGCTTCTTGCTCATCATGATGAGGAAGATGCCGACAATTGCCAAAATCGGCGTGAAGGTCGAAGGCTTTGCCAGCGACAACCACCACGGCGCATTGTCTTCAATGCCCGCGAGGGTCAAGATCCAAGCGGTGATGGTCGTGCCGATGTTGGCACCCATGATCACACCGATCGATTGCGAGAGTTGCATGATACCCGAGTTGACAAGACCGACGAGCATGACGGTCATCGCCGACGAGCTTTGAATCACGGCGGTGATGCCCATACCGAGAAACAGGGCTTTCAAAGGATTCGATGTCATTTTCTTCAGCGTTTTTTCCATCTTGCCGCCCGCCATCTTTTCGAGGCTGTCGGACATGACGCTCATGCCGTAGAGGAAAAACGCCAAACCCGCAAACAACGGCAGAACGCCGCTCTTCACAATTTCCCAAATTTGATCCATACTGTGTTACACACTCCTTTTGTGTAAATCGTCATTTCTTTAGACTTTTTCTATATCAGCAAGATTATTGTAACGGATATGCTTTGATTTTTCAACTACAATTTTACAAGGGCGTTTCCAAAGAATTACTCACAAACCAAAACTATTTTGCGTAATTTTGCACAAAAGTTGCGCGCGCGGTGGAGAAAAGCGGCGCGGCGGAGTATGTAGAGAGCGCGATTGTGGGGAACGGATTGATCCGTTCCCCATCGGGAGCATCCGAAATCGACGCATGTTGTCGAGATGAATCCCCCCGCGTATAGCCGGGGGATATTCTATCGAAAGATACACATAAAAAGAGGACTGTCGCGTTAAAGGAAAATTGCACAAACCCGATTGAACGAATCGATTTCTTGGCTCCCCCTGTGGGGGAGCCGGCGCCGCCAAAGGCGGCGACTGAGAGGGTTTCGGAGCAAAAGCAATCGCTTTTGCTCCGTTCTTTCGCCCTCTCCGTCACTCGCCTTGCGGCTCGTGCCACCTCTCCCATAGGGAGAGGCAAGATGTTTGTGCAAGCTACCTTTAATGAGACAGCCCTTTTTTGGGGTTACGATTACTCCGCGGGCATCACATACTGCGCCGCGTAGTAATAATACGCATCTTGGAACGCTTGCGAGCCCGAGGCTTTCAGCTTGTTGAGATAGCTGTGCGTCTCGAACGCATCGTGCTTGGTTTGAATGAGACAAACGGCGATGTTCGAGCAATGGTCGGACGCGCGTTGGCAGTTGTTGAGCACGTCGGCAAGAATGAAGCCGAGCTCGATGGTGCATTTGCCTGCCTTGAGGCGTTCGACGTGGCGGCCGTTGGCGGTCGCGATCAAATCGTCGATGACCTGCTCAAGCGGTTCGACGCGCGCGGCAAGCGTCAAATCACTGCGGTCGAACGAATCGACGGTGATGTTGATGATTTCGCGCATGGCGGCGGTGATGCTGCTGAGCTCCGCTTTCGCCTGCTCGGAGAAGGTCAAGCCCTTTTCGTTCATTTCGCGCGCCGCATACAAAATGTTGAGTGCGTGGTCGCCCAGACGCTCGAAGTCGCCGATCGAAAGCAACAGCTTCGAGATCTCGCCCGCGTCATGCTCGGACAATTCGCAAGCCGACAGCTTGACAAGATACGAGCCGATGGTATCTTCGTAGGTGTCGATGATCGATTCGTTTTCTTCGACGCGGCGGTCGCCCTCTTCGGAATAATTCTCGAGCATATCGATCGCTTCCAGAAGCGTGTCGCGCGACAATTCCGCCATCTTGACGATTTGGCGTTTGCTTTCGACGATCGCCACGGACGGGGTCGCGAGCAGACGCTCGTCGAGGTAGCCGACGGGTTGCTCTTTCGCTTTTTCGCGCACGACTTTTTTGGCGAACATTTCGAGCCATTTGCTGAACGGCATCAAGATCACGGTGTTGAGAATGTTAAACACCGTATGCACGATCGCGATTTCCACCGCGTTGATCTTTTGTCCGTAGAATTCACCGAGCACACCCCACAGCGCAAAATACACGCCCATGAAGATGATCGTGCCGATGACCTTCGTGGTCAGATGCACGACCACCACGCGCTTACCGTTTTTGTTCGCGCCGATCGCGGAAATCAGCGCGGTGATGCAGGTGCCGATGTTTTGACCGAAGATGATCGGGATCGCCATGCCAAAGGTCATCGTACTGCCGGGGGCGAGGGCGATGGTCTGCAAAATACCGATCGAGGCGGACGAGCTTTGAATGATTGCCGTGACGACAATACCGATGAGCAAACCGATCAGCGGGTTGTTGAGCGTGCTGAACATGGTTTTAAACACCGCTTCGGGCACGATGTCGATCGCGTCACCCATCATTTCCAAACCGAAGATCAACACCGCAAAGGCGATGATGATGGTGCTGATGTCGCGGTGCTTGGGCTTTTTGCTCATCATGATCACCGCGATGCCGACAAGCGCCAAAAACGGCGCAAAGGTCGCGGGTTTGAGAAGCGTCAACGCGATATTTTTACTGCCGTCGATGCCGGCAAGCGCCACGATCCACGCCGTGACGGTGGTGCCGATGTTGGAGCCCATGATGACACCGATCGATTGCGACAGCGACATGATGCCCGAGTTGACAAGACCGACGAGCATGACGGTCATCGCCGACGAGCTTTGAATGATCGCCGTGATACCCGCGCCGAGTGCCAACGCTTTGAGCGGGTTCGAGGTCATCTTTTTGAGCGTTTTTTCCATTTTGCCGCCTGCGAGCTTTTCGAGGTTGTCCGACATGATGCTCATGCCGAACAGGAAAAAGACCAAACCCGCAATGAACAAGGCGGTCGCCGTCAGGATATCGCCCGACGACAACGGTTTAGGCAGACAGTTCTCGCATTGACACGCCTCCTGCACCACATGCTCGGCGGCGTTCATGATCATACTCAGCCGATCCATTCGCTCACATCCGTTTCGTGTTTGTTCCGCATCATCCCCGCGTCACGGTTAAGATTCGGTAAAGATGTATACATTTTCATTGTAGACCATCCATCGCGTTTTTTCAACTCTATTTTACAAAAGCCGCCGTTGTTTTGGGAAATTGTCGATTATACGCAGAAATCCGCTTGACATCCGCTCACGCGATGAGTACAATGAAAGTGTCTCGAAATCTTTATGATAAAGGATGGATCAAGCGATGAATCTCGAAAAAATCAAAGCCTACCGCGATTTTTATCACGCACACCTGCTCGAAGACTGCATCCCGTTTTGGATGAACTCCGACCTGCTTGACAAAGAATACGGCGGCTACATTTCCTCTGTTGACCAAAAAGGCAAATGCTACAACACCGACAAATCCGTGTGGTTCCAAGGTCGCGGCCTGTGGACCTTCTCCGCGCTTTGCAATCACTACGGCGCGAAGGACGAGTGGCTCGAAGCCGCCAAACTCGGCAAGGACTTCCTTGAGAAATACTGCGTCGACGAAGACGGCCGTATGTTCTTCCAAGTGACCCGCGAAGGCAAGCCGCTGCGCAAGCGCCGCTATATGTACTCCGAGAGCTTCTACGTGGTCGGCATGGCGGAGTATGCGCTGGCGACGGGCGACAAAGACGCGCTCGAAAAGGCGGAAGCGATGTTCGAAAACATGCTGACGCTCTATCGCACCCCCGAAAAGGACCCCTATAAGATCACGCCGAAGGGCTTTGCGGAGACGCGCGCCGATCGCGCTTCTGCGGTGCCGATGGTGCTTGTCAGCTCCGCGCAGATCCTGCGCCGTTGCGATCCCGACAAGGCGGAGTATTACACCGCCGTCGCGCAAGAGATGGCCGACGCGATCATCACCTATCACTACAAACCCGAGCTCAAATGCGTGCTCGAAAGCGTGCAACCCGACGGCTCTCGTTACGACACCCCCGCGGGTCGTTGCATCAACCCCGGTCACTCCTGCGAGAACGCCTGGTTCTTGATGAACCAAGCGATGGTCACGGGCGACAAAGACCTGATGGAAAAAGCGCTCAACATCCTCGAGTGGCACATGGAAATCGGCTGGGACAAAGAAAACGGCGGCTTTGTGTATTTCGCAGACGTCGACGGCCGTCCCTGCGAGCAACTCGAATGGGATATGAAGCTGTGGTGGGTGCACAACGAAGTGCTCATCGCGAGCCTCATGGCGTACGCGCTCACGGGCGAGGAGAAATTCTTCGAGTGGTTCGAGAAAACCCACGAGTATGCGTTCTCCCACTTCCACGACAAGGAAAACGGCGAGTGGTACGGCTACCTGCACCGCGACGGCACCGTTTCCCACATTCAAAAGGGTTCGATGTGGAAAGGTCCCTATCACCTGCCCCGCGCATTGATGGTCATCGACCAAATGCTCACCGAAATGGCAGACGGCAAACCGATCAGCCCCATCCTTTAAGCATTCTCAAAACAACCCCGATTCTCGGGGTTGTTTTTTTGTTGAAAAATCGCGATGTGTGTGGTATGATGGCATTGAAAAACAAACGGTACGCGCGGTACATTTGTAGGGGACGGGTTTCCCGTCCCGCGAAGCGGACACTTGCTTTTTCACTGCCCTTGAATCCCCCCGTCGATGCTGACGCATCGCCGACCCCCTTTGACAAGGGGGTCAAGGATGAGATTCATCGAATATATCTCGCCGTGGCTCCGGTTAGGATTCCGTCGCATTGGGCGTGACCGTTGCCTCCCATACACTCACACTTCAAAGGACTACCGTTATGAACGCTTATTTTTACACGCTCGGCTGTAAAGTGAATCAATACGAAACGCAGGCGATGATGCGGCTTTTGCGCGAACGCAGCTACGACACCGCGGTGTACCACACGGGCATGCCCGATGTGGGCGAAGCGGTCATCGTCATCAACTCCTGCACCGTGACAAGCGAAAGCGACCGTAAACTGCGGCAACTGCTTCGCCGCACGCGCCGCGACAATCCGCGCGCGGTCATCGTGATCGGCGGGTGCATGCCGCAGGCATTCCCCGACATCGCCGCCGCTTTCGACGAAGCGGACATCGTGCTCGGCAACGCCGCCAGAAACGCACTCCCCACACATCTTGAGCGCTTTTTCCTCACGCGTGAACGTATTGTGGATATCCCCGCACACGACAAGGCGGTCGAGCCGATGTGCATCGAAGATTTCGAAGAACGCACGCGCGCGTTCGTCAAAATCGAAGACGGTTGCGACCGTTTTTGCTCCTATTGCATCATTCCGTTTGCCCGCGGTCGTGTGCGCTCGCGCGCGCCCGAAGACATCGCGGCGGAACTGCAAACCCTTGCCCGAAACGGCTATCGCGAAGTGGTGCTTGTCGGCATCAACCTGACCTCCTACGGCAAAGACAACGGCTTGTCTCTTGCCGACGCCGTCGACGCCGCGTGCGCCGTTGACGGCATCGACCGCGTGCGTCTCGGCTCGCTTGAACCCGATCACATGACCGACAAACTGCTTGCACGTCTCGCGGCACAACCGAAACTTTGCCCGCAATTCCACGTCGCGCTTCAAAGCGGTTGCGACGCAACACTCAAGCGCATGAACCGTCACTACGATACCGCCGAATTTGCCGCGCTGTGCGAGCGATTGCGAAAGGCGTTCCCCGATTGTTCGCTGACGACCGATGTGATGGTTGGCTTTGCGGGTGAAACGGACGAAGATTTCGAAACTTCGCTTGCGTTCACGGCGGCGATGCGCTTTTCGAAGGTGCATGTGTTCCCCTATTCGCGTCGCGAAGGCACGCGCGCGGCGAAATTTCCCGACCAACTCGGCAACGCCGTCAAAACCGACCGCGCCCGTCGCATGACCGACGCGTGCGAAGCGGTGCGCCGCGATATTTTACAAGAAACCGTCGGCACGGTGCAAGACGTACTCGTTGAAACACGCACCGATAACGGTGCCGCCGTCGGCTACACCGTCGGCTATCTCCCCTGCCGCATCGACGGCGATGCCACCGTCGGTGAAACGGTGCGCGTTCTTGTCGATCGCGCGGAAAACGACACGCTCTATGCGCATATACTGTAACTCGGCACACCCATCCAAAGGAGGAATTCGTATGAAACCCGTTATCATCACCATCGGCCGCCAATTCGGAAGCGGCGGTCACGAACTCGGCGAAAAACTCGCCGCGCGTTTGAACATCCCGTTTTATGACCGCGCACTGCTGTCGGAAGCAGCTCAGCACACGGGCATCACCCGCGAGATGATCGAGAGCTTTGACGAGCAACCGACCAACAGTTTCCTTTATTCATTGTCGACGGGTGCCTTCGGTTACAGCGGCGACATGCCGTTGCCGCTCGGGAATCAGGTGTTTCTTGCGATGACCAACGCGATTCGCGACATCGCCGCCAACGGCTCGTGCGTGATCGTCGGTCGCTGCGCGGAATATGTGCTTGACGGCAACGAATCGCTCGTGCGCGTGTTTGTCCACGCCGACAAAGACAGTCGCATCAAACGCATCATGGAAAAATTGAACCTGTCGGAGCGCGAGGCGAAATCCCTCATGGCGAAAACCGACAAAAAACGCGCGTCCTATCACGATTTTTATTGCGACACCAAATGGGGCGTGACCGATTCGTATGACCTGTCGGTCAACAGCGCGTTGCTCGGCATTGACGGCGCGGTGGAGATGATCGCGCACTACGTCGAGAATCGTTAAAAAAATTTTTTAAAAATATTCTTGACAACCGCGGCATAGTCTGTTATACTATGCCTTGCGTTTGCGGCTTTAGCTCATCTGGTAGAGCGCCCCCTTGCCAAGGTGGAGGTAGCGAGTTCGAGCCTCGTAAGCCGCTCCAAAAAACCCCGTTCTCTTTTGAGAACGGGGTTTTTCTTTTTTACGTCGAGGACGCCGTCGCCTGCGAGATAGGTTTCCTTTTTGAGTTGGTTCAAAGAATCATACTCATAGGACACCGTGTCGCCGTCGGGGGATTGAATGTTCACAATATTGCCCGCTTGATCGTATTCATACGAATACGCCTTGCCGTTTACGATGTACTGCTTGACACGCGAGTAGGCGTAGTCGTTATACAATTTCAAGGTGACGCCGAACACCGCGTTGTCTTCCTCTTAACTGTTTTTTCTACTGTGTTGCCAAGCATATACGGATCAATGCTAATCTCTGCATGCAATGTATGAATTATATCAAGAACTTTATTTGAAAAATACAATGCCGGATATGTATCATACCCTACAAAAGCAATATCAATGTATACAGATCCGTTGTTTTCATTCACTATAGAAACCAATTCCTCCAGATTGGTTTCTATACGAGAAAAAGACTCTATAAGAACATCATTCAGCTCCCATGATTTCTTATAATGAACAATGGCAATTTTAAAAATGATCTTATCACTCAATTTTGGCTTAACAACCTTATATTCTGTAATCCCCATAGATTGTAAGCTGTTGATGATTGTATTTTCATCCGTGTTATTATGAAAAGCGAGTTCAACAGCCGTATAGATTTCCGGCATTTGTAACGAAGATAATTCTTGATATAAATTGCTCAAATCTTACTCTCCTTTAGTGAATAACGATATCAACTCATCATAGGTGAAGCTCTGACCGAAATAGTCGCGGTAGAGATACGCACCGTCGAAGTACGCACGGTTGCAGTTGTTTTGGTATTCGAGGATGATTTCCGCCTTGTCGAACGCTTGCTTGGCGACGATCACCTCGCCCACAAACTGCCAATCGGGGCAAAAACGGTTGGATAATTGCAAAACGAACCTATCATATTGACTGACACGTTTAGGGATGCTTGGATGTAATTAGAAAGTGAGAAATAGCATTATGTTGCGGTACCTCTTATATTTTTTCTTTTTAATTGTTGAAGAAAAGAGTCGGGATCATGCAAAAATTCCCAAGCCGCTGAATCTTTCGATATCAGTATAATGTTATCCACGGTAGCTTCGTATAAACAATTATTATATTTAACAATACAATCATTCCATGCAGCAAAACTTGAGATACTCTCCAAATGATTAATTGTACAATTTCTCAAATCGATGCGGACGGAAATGTCGCTAATGTATGTATTATAATAAGAATCTATTTCGATGCAAGTGGAATCGAGACTTCCATATTGCTTTATAGAA
>JAZTZV010000052.1:0-23532 GCA_045637645.1 Acutalibacteraceae bacterium
CTCCCTTGTTAAAGAGGGAGGGATTCCGTCGCGCATGGCGCGACCGTTGCCTTATCGCAAGGCAACGCTAACGGAATTTCCTTCCGTCACAAGCGGGCTTACCGCCGTTTTTGATGCGGATATGTTGAAATCCCCTCCGTCACCCATACAGCTGACACCTCCCCTTGCTTCAAGGGGAGGCTTGTTCACTACAACGTTGCCGCACAACAAAAACCCACTCTCGCAAGTTGCGAGAGCGGGTTTTTGATTTTTTCGGGCAGCCGATTATTCCTTAAACCGTGCGTAAAAATCACCACTTGCTGTTTCACCGATTTCACACAAAGCAAAAGGAACAGCTCTACCGCTTGCCCCGGGACGACCCGGTTCGCTTTCGTCGTATTTTATCATTACTCTTTTTCCTGTTTCATCAACAATGCGTTCCGTAATCGTGATCGTTCCCCACCCGTAATCTCCTCGATATTCTATTACATCATTCGATATTACATTATACACGGTACTACCACCAAACAACGATCCCGGCAGTTCGGGGGTTTCCAATATCTCATCATAATTAATAAAACTCTCTTGCATCGCTCCGTCTCCAAAGCGCTTAAAATGACGGTTGATATATACATATCTGTCGTTGATTACATCTGTGTTCTTTTCAACAAGAGCCCAAATATTCATGCCATACATATTTTTAAAGCCATATGTTTGAAGATCTATCATGCTTTGTGTATCGGATACATCGGATACAGAAGGTTGCGCACCCATATCGCCTTGCATATCAGACGTACAAGAACATAAACTCAAAACGAGAGCAAGCACGATAATAAACGATCCCACTCTTTTCATTTTCATGATTTGTCCCCCTCGTATTTACGACAATGTAAACGAAATGAATTTCTTGCCTTGATACACCAATGTGCCTTTATCGCCTTCCATAAGAGTTTGAAAGTCGTTCTCGTCGCGCAAAGCCAAGCAAATGCGGGTTTTATCCTGTGCTTGGAATACCACTTGATTGACCGTAACTTTATAGTCTGCGTTCAAGGTCGATGATTTTGAAAGCACCGTCATGTTATTTTCCGTAACGACATCGACATCGTCATCGTCGTCACTCTCACCGTAAATCTCGTCGATGGCTTTTTGTCTATTCTTTTCGTATGCTTTGAATCCATACGACGTGGCAAATCCAATAACCGAAAGCGCTGCACACGCAAGTATAAACACTATAAACACGCTATCATCCACACGCTCACCCCCTTACGCAACAATTTTAACCTATTTCAGATTAAAAGTCAATAACCTAAAACAGATTAACATAAAATGTGTTTACACAATGCTGTTTGAGGTGAATGTATGTACAGAAGAATTCGAGACTTGCGTGAGGATGCCGATTTAAATCAAACCAAAGTCGCACAATACCTCGGCATGTCACAAACGGGATATTCCAAATATGAAACCGGTGAAAACGATATTCCCACCGCTGTTTTGATCAAACTGGCGCGGTTTTACAACACAAGCGTGGATTATCTTTTGGGCGAAACCGATCAAAAACGCCGCTATCCCGAAGCCAAATAAGTGTCTGTCGGGCATGGCGCGACCGTTGCCTTACGGCAAGGCAACACTAACGGAATTTCTTTCCGTCACAAGCGGGTTTACTGCCGCTTTGGATGCGGATATGTTGAAATCCCCTCCGTCAGCCATACGGCTGACACCTCCCCTTGCTGCAAGGGGAGGCTTGTTCACTACAACGCTGGCGCACAGCAAAAACCCGCTCTCGCAAATTGCGAGAGCGGGTTTCAATTTTATAATCAGCCTTTGAGGGCAACGGCTTCTTTCGCCTTTTTGACGATATTTTCCGCCGAGAGACCATAGACCTTGAGGAGTTCCACCGCAGGACCCGAACGACCGAAGGTGTCTTCGACACCGACGCGAATGACGGGAACGGGAACGGTTTCGCACACGACCTCGGACACGGCACTGCCCAGACCGCCGATGATGCTGTGCTCTTCGGCGGTAACGATGACGCCCGTGTCTTTCGCCGCGGCAATGATCGCTTCGCGGTCGATGGGTTTGATAGTCGCCATGTTGACGATGCGCGCGCTGATGCCTTCGGCGGCAAGCATGTCATACGCGATCATCGCTTCATTGACCATAAGGCCCGTCGCGATGATGGTGACATCGGTGCCGTCCTTGAGAAGGTTGGCTTTGCCGATCTCAAATTTGTAATCGTCGTCGAACACCGTCGGAACGGCAAGACGACCGAAGCGCATGTACACGGGGCCGTGCATTGCCGCCGCAGCCGCGACCGCTTTCTTCGCCTCGTAATAATCCGCGGGGTTGATGATGGTCATGCCGGGGATGGTACGCATCAGGGCGATATCCTCGCAGCATTGGTGCGACGCGCCGTCTTCGCCGACGGAGATGCCCGCGTGGGTCGCGCCGATTTTCACGTTCATGCCGGGGTAGCCGATGGAGTTGCGGATCTGCTCAAACGCACGACCCGCCGCGAACATCGCAAAGCTGGAAGCGAACACCAATTTGCCCGACGCGGCAAGACCCGCCGCAACGCACATCATGTTGCCTTCGGCGATGCCCGCGTTGAAGAAGCGCTCGGGATGCGCTTTTTTGAACATACCGGTTTTGGTCGCGCCCGCCAAGTCCGCGTCCATAACGATCAAGTTATCGTATTGATCCGCGAGTTCGATGAGCATTTCACCGTAGCCGTCGCGGGTCGCAATTTTCTTAACGTCTGCCATTGTTTACGCCTCCAATTCCGCCAAGGTTGCTTTGAGCTCCGCCATTGCCGCTTCGTATTGCTCGGCATTGGGAGCCACGCCGTGCCAGCCGACTTGATTTTCCATGAAGGACACGCCTTTGCCCTTGACGGTCTTCATCACGATCGCATAGGGCTTGCCTTTGGTGGCTTCGGCACGCGCGAGGGCGGCTTCGAGTTGCTCGAAATCGTGACCGTCGATCTCCTCCACCGCAAAACCGAACGCCGCGAATTTCTCGGGGATCGGGTAGGGCGAGTTGACTTCTTCGACGGTGCCGTCGATTTGCAGGTTGTTGTTATCGATCAACAAGCAGAGATTGTCAAGCACTTTGTGCGACGCAAACATCGACGCTTCCCACACTTGACCTTCTTGGATCTCGCCGTCACCGAGAAGCGCGTACACGCGGTAGTCAGCGTTGTCGAGTTTGCCGGCAAGCGCCATGCCGACCGCCGCCGACACACCTTGACCCAGCGAACCGGTGGACATATCGACACCGGGGGTGCCCTTCATGTCGGGGTGACCTTGCAGCATCGCGCCGACGTGACGCAGGGTTTTCATCTCCTCCACCGAGAAGAAGCCCTTGTGTGCGAGAGCGCCGTAATAAGAGGGAGCCGCATGACCCTTCGAGAGCACAAAGCGATCGCGCTTCGGATCTTTGGGATTTTGCGGATCCACGTTCATTTTCGCAAAATACAAATATGCGAGCGCATCCGCCGCCGACAGCGAGCCGCCGGGGTGTCCGCTCTTTGCATGAAACGTTCCTTCAATTGCCGCCATGCGAATCTTGGTCGCCATGACTGCGAGTTGTTTTTTCTGACAAGCGTCCATAGGGATTCCGTCCTTTCCTTGGGGGAGTTTTCGGTCACTCCCAACCTTTGCCGCATACATTATATCACGAATTTTTATAAATGAAAAGTTTTTCCGCCATAAAAATTGCAAATTTTTCAATTTTTTTTACAAAATCACGCGGGATGCTTGCAATCGGGGTGGGTTTTGGTGTATAGTAAATATGTTGACACGCCGCAGAGCGTTTTCACGCGGCGCATATTTTTTCGACAAGGAGTTTTGAACCCGTATGAACATGAAACGTTTTTCGGCGCTGGTGGTTTGCCTGCTGATGTTCGCATCCCTCGCCGCTTGCAAATCGAACGAGCCCTCGATCCCCCTCACGCCCCCTCCCGAAAACAACATCGAGCTCGAAGACGCCACGGGCAGCCCGTTGCTCGGCGAATGGACCGTGACCGCGCAATCCGCCAACTTTACCGCAATGACCTTCAATCAAAACGGCTCGCTTGAGGTGAAATATCTCAAAAACATCCTCGGCGGTGTGTTCACCGACGACGGCACGACCGTGAATATGACCATCTCCGGCAACACCTTGACCGGCACCTACACCGTCGACGGTGACACCATCACCATCACCACCGCCAACGACGTCCTCGTGTTGACCAAACAATAAACCGTAAACAAACAACCCGCCCTCGAAATCGAGGGCGGGTTTCGTTTTTATCTTTCAATGTTGAATTGTTCGCCGCAACCGTATTGCTCATAGACATAATCGATGTCTTTGTCGCCGCGACCCGACAGGCACACAAGGATCGAACCCGAGGGATGCTCTTTTGCGTAACGAATCGCATACGCCAGCGCGTGGGAGCTTTCGATCGCGGGGATGATGCCTTCGTATTTGCACAGCAGGAAGAACGCTTCCATCGCTTCCTCGTCGGACGCGGTCTCATAATGCACACGACCTTGATCGCGCAAGAACGCATGCTCGGGGCCGACGCCGGGATAGTCAAGACCGGAAGCGATCGAATACACGGGAAGCGGCTCGCCCTGTTCATCTTGGAGCAGATAGCTCTTGAAGCCGTGCAGCATGCCTTTGGTGCCGTATTTCATGGTTGCCGCATGATCGCCGACAGCACTGCCGCGACCGAGCGGCTCCACGCCGTAGATCTCGACGGGGTCGGCAAGGAACGGTGTGAACATACCGAGGCTGTTCGAGCCGCCGCCGACACACGCACACACCGCGTCGGGCATGATGCCCGTCATTTCCAAAAATTGCGCACGCGCTTCTTCGCCGATCACGTGTTGGAAATCGCGCACCATTTTCGGGAACGGATGCGGGCCGAGGCAAGAACCGATGCAGTAAATCGCGTGGTCGTATTCTTTAAGATACGCTTCGAACGCCGCATCGACCGCTTCCTTAAGGGTTTTCAAGCCGTGGGTCACGGGGATCACGTTCGCGCCGAGCATCTTCATGCGGATCACGTTCGGATGTTGCTTGGCGATGTCGACTTCGCCCATGTAGATATCGCAATCCATGCCGAAATACGCCGCCGCTGTGGCGAGTGCCACGCCGTGCTGACCCGCGCCCGTTTCGGCGATCAGCTTCTTCTTGCCCATAAATTTGGCGAGCAAACCCTCACCCATGCAATGGTTGAGCTTGTGCGCACCCGTGTGGTTGAGATCCTCGCGCTTGAGGTAGATTTGGCAGTTGCCGAACAGTTTCGACAAGCGCTCGCAATGGTACACGGGGGTGGGGCGACCTTGGAACTCTTTGCGGATGCGGCGCAATTCGTTGATAAATTGTGCAGAATGGCAAATCGCTTCATAGGCATCGTTCGCCTCTTTGAACGCGGGTTCCAACTCGGGCGGCAAAAACGCACCGCCGTATTCGCCGAAGTAGCCGTCTTCGGAGGGATATTCTTTGAGGTAGTTGTCAAAAGCTTTGTATTTATTCATAGGTCAACACGCTCCTGTTTTTGATCGCGTTTATCCGATCGGTTTTGAGAATGAGAAGAAATAAAAAAACCTCCGCTCCACATAGGAACAGAAGTCTGTCGCCACCCAAATGGTTTTTTCACGCACGCGTCATGCGCTCTCATCATAACGGTTAGAGGTTCCGTCGGTGCCTACCGCCGCATGTCATCGGTTTCGGACCGCCCTCACGGGGCCATTCGCGCGCACCCCCGCCGCCGACTCGCACCCACCGTCGGTTCTCTGAAGACTTCCTTGCGCGTTACTTACACCCGTTCATCGGTTTAAAGTATAAAGAAAGTCTATACCTTTTTACCGCTTTTGTCAAGTAGCAACTTAAAATTTCCGTGCAAAAAAGCGCCGACTCGGTTCGTTACCGAATCGGCGCTTGGCGTTTATTTGTATTGACGCACGCGTTTGCGTTTGTTTTTGCGGCGAGCTTGGTTGTGCACCACATTCATGATGATATAGCTGATGAGAAGCACGACCAGCAACACATACACGATCAGCATGGCGGGGCTGAGCAATACGTCGCCGACGGTATTGAGGAGCGCGAGGAGTTGGCTTTTGGCGATGTTATCCGACGCGCACAGGTCGATCGTGCCGACGATTTTGTCGCCGTCGTACACCGTGGCTTTGCCGTACACCTGTCCTTTTTCGACGGGCGCGACCAGCTTTTCCTCCGTCAGTTGAATGTCGTAACGCAGGGTGTTGATGTCCAAATCGTTGCGGAGCATGCCCTCAAGGCTATCCGCCGCGACAAGCGCCACCGAATCGGTGTGCCACGCCAAGTCCACCGCAATGCGACTGATGGGTTGACCTTTGCTGACAATGGAGCGATAGGTGAACGCGTTGTACACCCAGCGGAACAACGTCATCGTATCGGTGAACGCCAAGCCGTCGGTATCCTCCGCGTCTTTGCAACCCATAACAACGGTCATAAACTCAATGCCGTCGTCACGCGCGACCGAGGCGCATGATTGACCGACCGACTCGGTATAACCCGAACGACCGTACACAAGCGGCGAATAGTAAAAATCCGACGCGGGACGGAGCATGTCGTTGGTGGTGGGCCAATAATCCGCTTCGCCGCTCGGCAACGTGACACCGTATTCCTCGCGGCTGAGCATGGTGATCATTTCGGGGTAACGCAACGTCGCATACCGAAGCATGGTGTACATATCGCGCGAGCAGGTGTAATGCTCCGTGTGATCAAGACCGTAGACATTCGTGAAATGCGTATTTTCACAGCCGATTTCGGCGGCGAGCGCATTCATGCCCTCGACAAAACGTGCTTGGCTTCCCGAAAGTGTCGTTGCGAGCGTGCCGACCGCGTCGGCGGCGGTTTGGATCATCGAGACGGCGAGAAGGTCTTCCACCTTCCACACATCGCCGAACTCCATACCGACGGTGTACAAACCCGTGCCGGCAAAGGTGTCGAAAATCGTTTCGGTGAAGGTGCCCGTTGCCATGGACGGATCCATGTTTTGCTCTTCCATGACCTTGAGTGCATACAAGCCGACCATCACGCGCACCATGCCGCCCGGGGACAGATGCTCGTCGGCGTTTTTCTCGTAAATCAGCATATCATCGTGCATTTCGGTGCCCAGATACACCACGACCGCCGAGGTGCAGTTGGTTTCCACGTCGTCGGGCAACGGATACGCCGCACTCGCCGTCAGCGGTGTGCACGCGAGCACAACCCCCACGACACACGCACAAATCCAAGCCGCGATGCGTTTTTTCATGGCGATCTCTCCTTTTTTCGATGATATGAAAGCATTATAACACATGATCCGACATTTTTGTAGTGGAAGAATATGAATTTTTTTGAGAATTTGTCGCGAACGGATAAAAAAGGTGGATTTTTGTAAAAAGATGGTGTATACTAAAAAGTAGTATATCGAAGCCGAGGAGGAATCCATCATGGCACTCAATCGTTTGAAAGCGAACATTTGCGGCACGACGTATACCCTTGTGTCCGAAGAAACGCTCAGCTACATGCGCGATCTCGTCGCCGAGGTCGACACCGACATGACGCAGATCATCACCTCCGACCCCCGTATGAGCACCACCATGGCGGCGGTGCTGACGGCGGTGCAAAACGCGGACAAGGCGCGCAAAGAAACCGCCGCCGCGGACGAACTGCGCCTGAAGCTCAAACGCATGGTCGACGATTGTGAAAGCCTTGAGGATCGCTTGGCGGCGGCGCGTGCCGAGGTCGAGCGTTTGACCGAGGAAAATCTCCGCCTTCGCGCGGAAAAAGCGGCGACACCCGCCGCGCCCAAGCGCACCACCCGCAAGAAAGCGCAAACCTCGTTCCTCGAAAGCTTTGAAGAAATTTTGGATGATGCGGAGGAGACCTGATGTCTCGCACCACTCACAACAACATTGAATTGCTCGCTCCCGCGGGCTCACCCGAAGCGCTCATCGCCGCCGTGCGATGCGGCGCCGATGCGGTGTATCTGGGAGCGGGCTCTTTTCATGCCCGCCAGCATTCGCAACCCTTCGACGACGAAACGTTGCGACAATCGGTGGACTATTGCCACGCTCACGGTGTGCAGGTGCACATGACACTCAACACCCTCATTCGTGAGGAGGAATTTGAAGCGGCTCTCGCCGACGCCGCCCGTGCGGCGGAAATCGGCATCGACGCGCTCATCGTACAGGACCGCGGACTTGCCGCGGCGATCCATCGCGCCGCGCCCGATTTGGTACTTCACGCGTCAACACAGCTCACCTGCCACACGCCCGCGGGCGTCAAAAAATTGCAAGAGGACGGCTTTTCTCGCGTCGTGCTGGCGCGCGAAATGAGCCGCGAGGAGATCGCCGCCTGCTGTCAGGTCGGATGCGAGATCGAAACCTTTGTCCACGGCGCGCTGTGCATGAGCGTGTCGGGACAATGCTTGCTGTCGGCGATGCTCGGCGGACGAAGCGGCAATCGCGGTCGCTGTGCGCAACCGTGTCGCCTGCCGTTCGCGGTCGGCAAAGCCCCGCGCGACGAGGATCGCGCGTTGAGCCTCAAAGATTTGTCGCTTTGCGACGCGGCGAAGGAGCTCGCGTCGCTGGGCGTTTGTTCCTTAAAAATCGAAGGGCGCATGAAACGCCCCGAATATGTCGCCGCCGCGGTCAGCGTTTGCCGTGCCGCTCTTGACGGCACACCCGTTGATCCTCAGCTTGCCGAGGACTTGCGCGCGGTGTTTTCCCGCAACGGCTTCACCGACGGCTATTACACGGCGAAGCGCGACCTTTCGATGTTCGGCGCGCGCACCAAAGACGACGTCACCGCCGCCCCTGCGGCGCAAAAGCGTTTGGCACAGCTGTATCACCGCGAGCGCGGACACATCCCCGTGGATTTGACGCTGTTCGCGCAACCGAATGAGCCGATGACGTTGCTTGCGACCGATGTTGACGGCAACACCGTATCCGTGCAAGGCGATATTCCTCGCGAGGGCACGCCGTCGCCCGAACGCATGGAAGCGGCACTTCGCAAGCTCGGCGGCACACCCTTTGTCGCCGACACCGTCGACATTCAAGCATCGCCGCACATTGACGCGCCGCTCTCGGCGATCAACGCGCTTCGCCGCGACGCGATCGAACGCTTAACCGCTTGCCGCACACAGAGAATGCCCACGCCGTTCACAGTCACGTCGCCGGATGCGGACACGCCCGCGCCCGACGCGCACGGATTGATCATTCGCTTGCGCGATGTTTCGCAATGGAGTGACGCGGTCGCCGAAGCGGCAACGCTCACCGTGTTGCCGCTTGACACCCCCGACGACGCGATTGCCGCCTGCGCCGCACACGGACACGTGGCAGTCGAAGTGCCGCGCGGCATGTTTTCCAAAGAAGCCCACATCGAAGCGCGCCTTGTCACCGCCAAAGCGGCGGGAGCCTGTGCCGCGATGGTGCATAACGTCGGCGCGTTGCCGCTTTGTGAGCAAGCGGAGCTTCCCGTTTTAGGCGGCTTCGGCTTGTACACCACCAACCGCGAAACTCTGCGCGTTCATGCGCGCGACGGCTTGGCTCTTGCGACGCTGTCGCCCGAACTCAATGCCGCGCAAATGCGCTTCGCACAGAACACGCCGATCTCCACCACCGCTCTTGTCTACGGACGGTTGCCGCTGATGCTTCTTCGAAACTGTCCCGCATCGGCGCGACACGGTTGCAAAAACTGCGCGCAAGACCGCGTCATGATCGACCGCAAAGGTGCCGCGTTCCCCCTCGTTTGCGCGGGTGGATGCGCCGATTTGCTCAACAGTGTGCCGCTGTATATGCTCGACCGTTTGGACACGCTTCCCGTGTCGCTGTACACGGTGTATATGACCACCGAAACCAAGGATGAAACCGCGCGCATCGCCGCGCTTGCCGCCGATGCCGTCGTGGGTCGCGCCGTCAGTGCCGACCGCGCCTTAAAAGGCGGATTCACGCGCGGCATGAACGTGCTGTAATATCACATAAGGAGTCGATTTTCATGCTGTTTTTCTACATTCGCCACGGCGACCCGATTTACAAGCCCGACAGTCTCACCCCGCGCGGACATCTGCAAGCGCAAGCACTCGCCAAGCGCCTTGCGTTGTACGGCGTGGATCGTGTGTTTTCTTCCGACTCCACCCGCGCGCTTCAAACCGCGCAACCGACCTGTGACTTGCTTCGCCTCGAGCCGACCGTTTGCCCGTGGGCGAACGAGCATCGCCCGTGGGAGCGCATGTGCGTGCTGTACGAAAACGGCGGTCGCGAATATGTGTTTGACGATCCTGCGTCGCGTCGGTTGTTCAACACGAACGAATTGCGCCGACTCGGCGACGATTGGGGCACACACCCCGCGTTCAAAGACACCACCATCCCCGCTTGCTACGACGACATCGGACGCGACGCCGACGCTTTTTTCGAGTCGCTCGGCTATCGCCATGATCGCGAGCAACACGTGTACATCCCCGTCAACCCGACCGAAGAGCGCGTCGCATTGTTCGCGCACCAAGCGTTCGGCATGGCGTTTTTGAGTCATGTGCTGGACGTGCCGTATCCGCTGTATGCCACCCATTTCGATACCTCGCACAGCGGCATGACGGTCATTGAATTCCGCGAACAGGACGGCGTTGTCATCCCGCGGATGTTGCAGCTTTCCAACGATTCGCATCTCTACCGCGAGGGTCTTGCCACCAACTATCAAAACCGCTTGCGGTTTTAAACAAACAACAAAAGCGGTTCTCGCCAAACGAGAACCGCTTGTTTTATTTATGTAATCTTGACGCCAATCGGATCGGTCTGAACGAAAATCCGAAGGTCACAACCGCCATTGCGCCTGCGATCGGCAACCATGTTTTATAATATTCAAAGTTGAGCGCATGATGCAACGAAAGCTGTGCTTGACCGTCACATCCTTCGTCGAACATCAATCCTACAAATAACGCCAAACACATTGCCGCAGGAACAAAAACCGTCATGAGGTAATCAAACAACCGGTTGTCTGCAGGTGAGAACGTTCCCAAAAGAGCGGCAACCGAAAACAAGCCGCCATAAGTCAAAAACATAAAAACAGACGGTGACACGTTGCTGTTGCCTTCTGCCCATCCGATCAGCAAAAACAAAAGCGGCAACACCGCAAACGGTGACACATAATAGATCACTTTTTTCATTCTCACCACTCCCTTGATACCATCAGTATACCATGCCGCTATGCAGTTGTCTATATTTTCGTCTTATTGAAACATGTACATAAACAAACGATCCAACTCGACATCGTACGCATCGTCGAGAATATACACCTTGTCGGGGAGTGTCGGGTTGGTGTACGAATGCGACGCAAAATCATCGTAAGCGTGCCAATAATACTCGCCGTTCTTGCGCAACAATTCTCCTTTGTCGCGGCAAAACGGCCCTTCGTTTTGGAACAAAATAATATTGATGCATTCGTCACCTCTGCCGCGCGACCACTCGGCATTTTCGGTCGGAGAAAGTTCCTTTTTACCGCTGATGAGCATTTGCGTGAGGTCATCGCTCAGCATCAGATAGACATAACTCCAATCTTCGGTGATGATCTCTGCCGTCAAGCGATCGTAGGGTGTGTTTTTGGCAACCGCCATGTACGTTGCCAGTTTGCTTTCCTTGCAATAATACGGGGTTTGCAAGCCATCCTGATCGGTTTGCAGATACACGATGTCGTTGTTTTCGCAGCCTTTGACGGTGTACACACGGTCGCCGAAAAACAGCTTAATAATGACAGGCATATTTTGCACTTGCGCTTCATCGATCAGCAGTGTGTCACTTCGGCAATATGAATTGCACATGATCAGCGGCACATAGCGTTCATCATACAACGTTAAATAGGAATAATCGGACGCGATGACACAGTCGGATGAACCCTTCAGCGTGTTGTAGGTCACCGCGACCGCACCGCCAACCGCTACTGTCGAAAACAGCATTACAACAACCAAGGAAATCACCAATACGATCGCCACGGTGCTTAACCATTTTTTCTTGACAGCCACATTGATATAGGCGCCGGCAACTTGTTTTTCCGCTTGACGAGATTGCGCGTGAACGGTCGTACGCTCGCCGCACAGCAATTCGCTGATCGAAACCGAAAATTCTTCGCCGAGCATCGCGAGCATTTCAATGTCCGGATAGCCTTTACCGGTTTCCCAACGCGAGACGGCTTTGTCGGTGATGTTCAATTTTTGTGCCAATTGTTTTTGTGTCATGCGTTTTTCCTTGCGGAGTTGCAAAATGAACGCACCGGTCTTTTTCGGATTCACGGTCATACCTCCTTGCCGTTTGCTACATCCAGTATACCGCCGCAACCTTAAAAAGTAAATCTATTCGTCGTAGAGTGGCTTGGAATCACGCAAAAAAGCGGTTCTCGTCAAACGAGAACCGCTTGTTTATAACACTTGCAAAATGTCTTTCACCGTGTGGAAACACGGAACGTTGTGGTCGCAGGACGGCAGGCGCGTGTCGAGGAAGATCGCGTTCATGCCGCTGTCCACAGCACCGCCGATGTCGTTGACGGGATGATCGCCGACGAATGTGCATTGCGCGGGCGAAAGTCCGAGACGCGCCGCCGCGCGGCAAAACAGTTCCGTCTCCGGTTTCGCGACCCCTTCCTCCGACGACACCAGCACCGTATCGAGAAGCGGACGCAAGCCCGACACATCGAGCTTACGATGCTGTTGCACGCACGGGCCGTTTGTGACGATGCCGATGAGATACCCCCGCTCGCGAAGCGACACGATCGTATCCTTCGCGCCGTCGAACAACTGCACAAAATTCGGGAACACGCGCTGATATTCGCGGAACAGCACCTCGGCAGGCGGCGGATTTTCCACCCCGACCGCTTTGGGCATTTCGGTGAAATACGTCAAGTAATCGACATAGCCACTGTTGTTGAGCGCTTTCATCGTGTCAAACGCGGCTTCAAACGCGTCGCCGTTCAAATGCGGCATATATTTCGAAAGAAAATACTCCCCGAAGCGGCGAAACGCCGCAGGGCGATTTTGGAGCGTATCGTCAAAATCGAACAGCACCGCGCGCGTTTGTCCGTCGCCGCGCAACGCACGCGCACGATCGCGGTCGGCGACAATTTGCGCTTTGAGTTCCTCAATCGAGCCAAAGCGCATTTCCTCGCGCAAAAAGCGCGTCAGCACCAAGCGAAGCGGGCGGTCGTACAAATCGCCGTCGTAACCGTCGAACCACGTTTCGGCAAGCGGCGCTTCGGCACCGACCGTCGGACGCACGCCGATGTTGGTGACACCGTAATAGGTTTTGCCGTCGATGACGGCGGTGGACATATACACACCGAAGCGGGGACTGACAAACTCCGCGGGTAACACTTGATTGGCGGTCGGAGAGCCGAGCGTGCGTCCGAGCGCTTGCCCGTGCGACACGGGCGTGTCGATCACAAACGGATGCCCGAGCAACCGCGCGGCGGTCAAGACGTCGCCCGCTTCCACCAAGCGGCGGATGCGCGCGGAACTGACCGTGCCGCCGTCATCGAAAAGTTCGTCGGCAACCACAACCTCGACACCGCGTGACTCGCACAACGATTTCAACAACGCGGCATCGCCTTTGCCGCCTTTGCCGAAATGAAAATTAAATCCGCAACACACGCGTTTTGCGCCGAGCTGATCGATGAGCACCTGTTCCACAAAGGCTTCGGGCGACAACTCGCGATAGGCTTCGAAATCGGCTTGGAACCATTCTTCGATGCCGATGGCTTCCATCAGCGACGCGGTATACGCCGACGAGCACAGCTTCGTCGCGTTCGGCTTGAGAGCCGCCGCGCCGTCGCCGAAGCTGAGCACGCAGCTTCGGAGTCCTTGCGCGCCGAGCGTGCTTGCCAGCACGCGGCGATGCCCGAGATGCACGCCGTCAAACACACCGAGTGCCACCGCGCGATCACACGGTTTCACGTTCGTTTGCGGTTGACACATGGGATGGATCGTCACGGTGGTTCACTCCTTTATTTAAACATTTAAAACAAGCGGGCAATGGCAAGTTCCTCGCCCTTAGGTTTGCCGAGTCCCAAAAAGCATCCGTCGGGTGCGTACACCCTCGTCACACCCGTGATCTCGGTTTGCAACCGCTCGCGCGACAGCGCACCGCCGTTTCGAAAACGGTTGGCTTGCGGGGCGGTGACGGTCACCGACGGATAACAGTCGAGCACACGATCGACAGGCAAGATATGTTGTTCGATCGTGCCGTTTGCCGCTTGTTCGCGCACCTCTTCCAGCGTCAGACATTCGTCGATCGAGAAGCCCGCCGCCAGCGTGCGGCGAAGTCCGCTCATCAACGCGCCGCAACCGAGCATTTCGCCGAGATCGGCGGCGATGACGCGCATGTAGGTGCCTTTTGAACACGCGATATCCAATATCGCCGTCTCGCCGTCAAACGACAACAAGTCGAGTTGACGGATCGTCACGGGTCGCGCTTCGCGTTCGATCTCGATGCCCTTGCGCGCGAGTTCATACAACCGCACGCCGTCTTTTTTGATCGCTGACACCATCGGCGGCACTTGCAAAATATCGCCGCGAAAACTTTCGAGCGCTTGCTCGAGCGCATCCCTTGTCGGGAGCGGTTTTTTCGTTTCTTCCACCGCGCCCCACACGTCCTGCGTGTCACTCACCGCGCCGAAACGCACGGTCACGAGATAGCGTTTGTCGTGGTCGGGGAGCCATTCGAGCGCACGCGTCGCATTGCCGCACAAAATCGGCAACGCCCCCGTCGCCATCGGGTCGAGCGTGCCGGCGTGGCCCGTTTTTTTGACTCCGAGCGCGCGACGCACACAAGCACACGCGATGAACGACGTCATCTCCTGCGGTTTGTCGAGACACAAAATTCCTTGCACACCCGACACCTCCTTTTTTCCTTTTTATTTTTATGATTATACCGAAAAAGACGGTGCTTGTCAACGATATCGCGATATGGTATACTGTCCTCAAACGTCGAAAGGAGGAAGTATATGTCGAAACGCATCGGATTGTCGGGCGCCGCGCTCAAATTCATCGCCTGTGTTGCGATGGTGATCGATCACGTGGGCTACATCTTCTTCCCCGACGCGGAATGGATGCGCGTGATCGGGCGATTGGCGTTTCCGATCTTCGCATTTTTCATCGCCGAGGGTTGCCGCTACACCAAACACCGCGTGCGCTATCTTTTGCAGGTTGCGGGACTCGGCATTGTGTGCGAGGCGGTGTATCTCCTCGCGGGATATCCGTATTACGGCAATATTTTGCTGACGTTTTCGCTGTCGATCGTGTTGATTTATCTGTGGCAACAATGCCAACGCTGTCTTATGGCGCGCAAGCGTGTCGGGTTTGTGTGGCTCTTACTGTTTTGGGCGGCAACGGCAACGGTGTGGCATCTTGTCGATATGTTCGGTGTCGATTACGGTTTTGCGGGCGTGATGGTCGCGGTGATGCTGTCGTTCACGAATCCGCCCGACGGCAAGACAAAGCCGAAACATTCGTGGTGGTTCAGCGTTCCGACACGAACGGCGGTGTTCACCGTTGCATTATTGTGGGCGGCTTACACCAATTTGTTCCCCGACCGCCAATACTGGAGTTTGATGGCGGTACCGCTGATGCTGCTGTACAACGGCAAACCGGGAAAACATCGGTTTAAATACGGGTTTTACATTTTCTATCCGCTTCACCTTGCCGTGTTGCAAGGAATTGCGATGCTGATGGCAACATAAAAAGCACCTGTCAGTTCAGTTGACAGGTGCTTTTTGATTGTCTGTTTTTATTTCACGACGCCGTTTTTGAGCATCTTCATCGAGATGTCCATCGCGGTGACCGAGTGGGTCAGCGCACCGATGGAGATGACGTCGACACCCGTTTGAGCAACGGCGCGCAGCGTCTCGGCGGTGATGCCGCCGCTCGCTTCGAGGAGCGCTTTGCCGCCGACGATTTCGACCGCTTCGCGCATCATATCGCAGGACATGTTGTCGAGCATGATGATGTCCGCACCCGCTTCGAGCGCTTCACGCACTTCGTCGAGGTCGCGGGTTTCCACTTCGAGCTTGACCATGTGGCCGAGTTTGTTGCGAAGCGATTGAACAGCGGGGGTGATGCCGCCCGCCGCATCGATATGATTGTCTTTGAGCATCGCGCCGTCGGACAGATTGAAGCGGTGATTCTTACCGCCGCCGACCGTCACGGCATATTTTTGCAGACTGCGCATACCGGGCAAGGTCTTGCGGGTGTCGGTGATGGCGGCGTTGGTGCCTTTAACCAATTCGACCGCGTTCGCCGTCGCCGTGGCAATGCCCGACATATGCTGAAGCAGATTGAGCGCGGTGCGCTCGCCTTTGAGAAGTGCACGGGTGTAGCCGTTGTATTCGGCGATGAGATCGCCTTTTTTCACGGCACTGCCCTCGGGCAGATACACCTTCGCTTCAAAGGTATCGTCGAGCAGTTCAAACACACGAAGCGCCACATCCAAACCGCACACCACACCGTCCGCTTTCGCGATCAGCACAGCGGTGTCGCGCGCGTCGGCATCGATCATGTAATCGGTCGTCGTGTCGAGGTAGGAAATGTCCTCGGCGAGCGCATTTTTAATGAGATCATCCACATAAAACATCGGCAGTTGCATACTTATCGTCTCCTTTAATTTATATTGTTTCCGATAAATAAAGTCCGTTCTCACGATAATACCGATCCTCTTGCCACTTGTGAGGATTGGTATCGATATATTCCCACACCTTACGATACATGGCTTCGCTTCGGATAACGCGGTCGTCATAAGACCGTTGCCAAATATTTTTTCGGTATTGCTTGTTACAAAATCGTTTGAATGTCGAAACAAATCGCGGAATCATCATATTTGCAGGGGTCGGCGTCCTCGACGACCCGCTTACACAATCCGTTGAAACACGCACCAGCATATGAATATGATTCGGCATGATTACATGTTTTTCAACAGTAAGATACGAATACGTTTTTTCTATCTCATTCAACACATTTTCGGCAACAACACCATATGGCTTGAGCGTTATAAACGGGGCGTCGAGGACGCCGCCCCCTTCGACTGTTGAGAGAATACATTTTCGATCGGCGGTACAAATTGTGATAAAATACACACCCGGTGTACTGTAATTGAACGACGATAGTCGATTCGGTTTTCGAGTTATTCGGTTCACACAGCCACCGCCTTCACCCTATTACAAAACATCCAATCACCACGGTTTTTTCGCGATCTTTGCGGCGGGACGGGGGTATTGTTTCGGGGTGTTGCTCGTTTTTTCGAACACGATCAAGCGGCGGTCAAAGACCTCTTCGTTCTCTTTGGGACGCGCGGGCACTTGCACGCGGTTGCTCGCTTTATGCGACGCACCGAGCGCCTTTGCCGCTTTAAGCGCCACGTCAAGTTCGTTGTCGCTTTCGGGGCCTTTGAGTGCGACAAACGCGCCGCCTTTTTTCACAAACGGCACGCAATATTCACACAACGTCGGAAGCGCGGCCACCGCGCGCGCCGTCGCGACATCGAACGCTTCGCGAAGCTCGGGTTTTTGTCCGCCGTCCTCGGCGCGGGCATGCACCGTCACGCAGGAAAGACCGAGTTCATCGACGACCGCTTGCAAAAACGTCAAGCGTTTGTTGAGGCTGTCGAGCAAGGTCACCTTAATGTCGGGACGGGCAATCGCGGCGGGGATGGCGGGGAAACCCGCTCCCGTGCCGACGTCGATGAGCGTCGCGTTTTCGGGCAAAAACGGCACGAGCGTCAAGCTGTCGACGAAGTGACGAATGACGATGCCGTAGGGGTCGGTGATGCCCGTTAGGTTCATTTTTTCGTTCCACTCGCACAGCAGTTCCGCATAGCGATCGAACTGCGCAAGTTGGGGATCGGACAAGGTTACGCCGAGATCGGCGGCGTAGGTTCTGAGTAATTCACGGTCGATCATCGTTTAGCCTCCCGTCGCCATAATGAGCACCGACACGTCGGCAGGGCTGACACCGCTGATGCGGGATGCCTGTCCGATGCTGTGCGGGCGAATGCGCGACAGTTTTTCCTGCGCTTCCTTGCGCAGACCTGTCACGGCGTAATAATCAAATTCTTCGGGGATGACGCGATGCTCCAGTCGGCGCATCTCGTCGATCATCGCCTGTTGACGGCGAATGTATCCCTCGTATTTCAACTCCACTTCCACCTGCTCGACCACAAGCGGATCAAGTTCAGGACGGTTGACATCCACGCTTTCGAGCGCGGCGTAATCGAGTTGCGGACGTTTCATCAATTCGAGCAGGCGCACGCCCGTTTGCACAGGGGTCGTGCCGTGCGCTTCGAGAAGCGCGTTAAGCTCCGCCGTCGGCGGCAACACAATTTGTTGCAGTCGCGCCAGCTCCGCTTGCTTTTGCTCTTGGCGCGCGGTGAAATGCGCAAAACGCTCATCGTCGACAAGACCGACGCGGCGACCGATCGGAGTCAAACGTTCGTCGGCGTTGTCTTGACGCAAAATCAGGCGATATTCCGAGCCCGAGGTCATCATGCGGTACGGATCCATACATCCTTTGGTGACCAGATCGTCGATCAACGTGCCGATGTAACTGCCGCCGCGGTCAAGGCGCATCGGCTCTTCGCCGCGGATCTTGAGCGCCGCGTTGACGCCCGCGACCAAACCTTGCGCCGCCGCTTCTTCATAACCCGAACTGCCGTTGAATTGACCCGCGCCGTAAAGTCCCGCGATGTCGAGGAATTCGAGCGTGCTGTCGAGTTGCAGCGGATCACAGCAGTCGTATTCGATCGCATAGGCGGGGCGCATCACCTGCACGTCTTCAAGTCCCGCGATCGTGTGCAAAAACGCCGCTTGCACATCGACGGGAAGCGAGGACGACAGTCCCTGCAAATACATTTCGTCGGTGTTCGCGCCGCACGGCTCGATGAACACCTGATGGCGTTCTTTATCCGCAAAGCGCACGATTTTATCTTCGATGCTGGGACAATAACGCGGGCCGACGCCCTCGATTTTGCCGCCGTAAAGCGGTGAACGATGCAAATTGTCGAGGATCACTTGTTTCGTCTTATCATTCGTCCACGTGATGTGACACGGGAGCTTGTTTTCAAGCGCCTGCGTCGTTTCAAATGAAAACGGCACGACGGGTTCGTCGCCCGGTTGTTCTTCCAAATTCTCAAAACGGATGCTCGAGCGGAGCACACGCGCAGGCGTGCCCGTTTTGAAGCGGCGCAAACGCACACCGAGTTCTTCGAGCGACACATCAAGTCCTTTCGCGGCAAACATGCCGTCGGGGCCGCCGTCATAAGACACGTCGCCGACAAAGATTTTGCCTTTGAGGAACGTGCCCGTCGCCAAAATCACCGCTTTGACGCGGTATTGTTCTTCGAGGCGCGTGGTGAGAAGCCATTCGTCGCCGTCGCGCTCAAGCGCGACGATCTCCGCTTGTTTGAGTGACACACGCTTTTCGCGTTCGAGCACGTGCTTCATATGTTCTTGATAGGCGCGGCGATCGATTTGCGCGCGAAGCGAATGTACCGCAGGGCCTTTGCCGCGATTGAGCATACGCGATTGCAACAAATTGGCGTCCGCCGCCTTGCCCATTTCGCCGCCGAGCGCGTCGATCTCGCGGACAAGGTGACCCTTTGCCGTGCCGCCGATGGAGGGGTTACAAGGCATGTTGCCGACGCAGTCCAGATTGATGGTGAACACGAGCGTTTCGCAACCGAGTCGTGCGCTCGCCAGCGCCGCTTCGATGCCCGCGTGACCCGCGCCGATGACGGCGACATCCGCCGCCCCCGCAAAAAACGTCATTCCCGTTCCCTCCTGTTGATTCCACATAAGTAATTGTATTATAGCGCAAAAATTTCCACCGCACAAGGATTTTTTGCGTTTTCGAAGGATTTTGCGAAAAGAATGTCAAATCCGCTTGCAAAAGGGCGCAAAACGCGTTACAATAAACAGGAAACAAACCCCAATTTTATATATTTAAGGAGTGTTTTTGAAATGGCGAATCAAGTTCTCGTGGAAACCTCTGCCCGTCACATTCACGTCAGCCGCAAGGATCTCGACATCCTGTTCGGCGAGGGTTATGAGCTGACCCCGAAAAAAGACCTGTCCCAACCCGGTCAATTCGCGTGCGAAGAGCGCGTCGATGTGGTCGGTCCGAAAAAGACCCTCGCGGGTGTCTCCATCCTCGGCCCCACCCGCCCCGACACGCAAGTCGAGCTGTCGTTGACCGACGCGCGTTCGATCGGTGTCGCCGCCCCCATTCGTGAATCGGGCGACATTGCGGGCACCGGTGCTTGCAAGCTCGTCGGCCCCAAAGGCGAAGTGGAAATCAGCGAAGGCGTCATCGCCGCCAAACGCCACATCCACATGACCCCCGCCGACGCCGCCGAGTTCGGTCTGCAAGACAAAGACGTTGTCAGCGTGCAAATCGACAACAACGGTCGCGGCATCATCTTCGGCGACGTTGTCGTGCGTGTCAGCCCGAGCTATGCGCTCGCGATGCACATCGACACCGACGAATCCAACGCCGGTTGCGTCGCTCCCGGCACCATGGGCACCGTTCTGAAATAAGATTTTGCATCGCCGTCGCGCATCTTGCGCGGCGGCGATTTTTTGTGTTGGCAACGCCCTTGCCAAACCACAAAAACTATGCTATGATAACAATAACCATTATCCCCCGAAACGGAGGTACTTCAATCATGAAACAATGGCACAAGGAATCCATCGTCTATCAAATTTACCCGAAAAGCTATCTCGACACCAACGGCGACGGCATCGGCGATCTGCGCGGTATCATTTCGAAGATCCCCTATTTGCAAGAGCTGGGCGTGAACGCCATTTGGCTCTCCCCCTGCTACCCGTCTCCCGGCGACGACAACGGCTATGACATTGCGGACTATCGCGACATCGGCCCCGAATACGGCACGCTCGACGATTTCAAGGAACTTCTCGAAGTCGGCAAGGCGCACGGCATTCGCGTGTTGCTTGACCTTGTCGTCAACCACACCTCCGACGAGCATTACTGGTTCCAAGAGGCGAAAAAGAGCCGCGACAACCCCTATCGCGATTATTACATCTGGCGCGATCCCGTTGACGGTCACGAACCCAGCGATCTCAAAGCGGCGTTCGGCGGCAGCATTTGGGAGTGGGACGAGACAACGGGACAATATTACCTGCATCTGTTCTCGAAAAAGCAACCCGATCTCAACTGGGAAAACCCCAAGGTCCGTCAAGAGATCGTCGATATGATCAATTTCTGGCTGGATATGGGCGTGGCGGGCTTCCGTTGCGACGTTATCAACAGCCTCGCCAAGGACGAAGACGGCAACATCCTCTTCGGCGATCGCCTGCACAGCTATTTGCATCAACTTCACACGGAAGCACTCGGCCCGCACGGTGCGCTGACCATCGGTGAAACATGGGGTCTCACCCCCGAACAAGCGCTTGCGCTGACGGGCGAAGAGCGCGGCGAATTAACCAGCACGTTCCAATTTGAGCACATTCTTCTCGGGCGCATCAACGGCGACAAGTGGGCACCCGAACCCGTCGACCGCACCGCCTTTGTTGACATTTTTGCCAAATGGGAAAACGGTCTCGCGAATGACAGCTATCCCGTCCTTGTGATGGAAAATCACGACCAACCTCGCGCGCTGTCCCGCTTCGGCGACCGCGACAAATTCCCCTACGAAAGCGCGACGATGCTCGCAGGCATGGTGTACGGCATGCGCGGCATCGCGGTGATTTATCAAGGTCAAGAGCTCGGTCTGCATGACCCGACGTTCAACAGTATGGATGAATACCGCGACATCGAAACCTTCAACGGCTACAAGGAGTTGAAGGAGACGGGACTGTATTCCGAGGAGGAGATCCTCGCTCGCTTGCAATTCGGCAGCCGCGATTGCGGACGTACTCCCATCCCGTGGACAACGGGCAAAGAAGGCGGCTTCACAAGCGGTACGCCGTGGATCAAGACCCAAGTCGACGAAGGTTTCACCGCCGAGGAACAAGACAAGAATCCGAAGTCGGTGCTCAACTTCTACCGCAAGATGCTTAGCATCCGCAAATCGGAAGAAGCCCTCAAGGACGGCGAGTTCAAACTGCTGATGAATGAAAACCACACCTCGGTTTACACCCGCACCGCAGGCGACGAGGTCATTTATGTCGTGTCGCGTTTTGACGAGACGGAGGGCGCCATGCCCGCGTGTGTGCCCGCAAACGCCAAAACGATTCTCAGCAACTACGAAGACGGCGCGATGGATTTCCTTCGCCCCTACGAAGTGCTGTGGCTCAAAGCGTAAAACACATAAAAAAATCCCGTGTCGTATGCGGCGGACAGTTAAGGACAGTAAAAAAGGAAGCACGAAAATTTCGTGCTTCCTTTAATTTTTGTCTCATACCATAGCAAGCAGGACATTTGGGCGCCCAAATGTCACTTGTTAGGAGAACCTAAAACCCGTTTACAAACAAATATAATCTGTTCGATAAATTGGAATTGGACAAAGGTATCACTTATTTTTTCGCAACTACAATAGGCTGATAGAACCCCGTTGTTTCGGGGAACATCCATACCACTTCGCTACATCCGTTTGCCATAAGCAAGTCGGTCATTTCCTGTCTGCGGGTGGCTCTGTATTCGCATTCAAATTTGCTCACTTGCAGGGTATCCTCGTCATCAACGATATACTGGATTAGCCGATAGTTATCGCCTTCCCATGTCCAGGTCTGGAAAGAAACTCTCTGCCCTTTTGCTGTTTTGTGAATATATGGAGGGGAATAGGGCGGCTTGTCCATAAGCAGGGCGTCATAATCCCGAATACTGGCAACGAACATACCGCCATCCTTAATCTGATTTACGATACTCTTGATGGCGGATGCCAAATCATTGCTGGTAAGCATATGGGGCAAGGCATTATCCATCGCAATAACAATGTCGAATTGCTTGGTGAAAGTATCTGACAAAGCGCAAAAGTTAGCGTGTTCGAAGGAAACTTTTACATTGTTCTTCTTGGCTCGTTCTTTGGCTTCAGCGATTTCTCCGTCACTAATATCCGAACCTGTTACATTGTAGCCGAAGGCAGCAAGTCCAATTGCCTGCGTTCCGATTCCACAGGCACAATCCAGAATATGTGCAGATTTGTCAAAGCCATTACTCACAAAAAGTTTGTCCAGAATGACTGCCTGTTCCTGTGTGGTGGCTTGCCAATCAAGAAACAGTTTATCATATTGGGATGCCAGATTATCGTAAAAAGTCTGGGTGATACTCATATTATGGTCTCCTCGTCAAATTCTTATTTTCCTAACTGTTCGACAAATTGGAATTTGTCAGTATCTATTACCATAAATTGATTTCGCTTTTTCAGTATATTTCTTTACGAACTCGGTCTTTGCGTTTGTATAAGCATCTCGATTATGCTCGTATTCTTTCCATAAAGAAATCTTTAATTTTTCATACTCTTTTGCTATATCGGGAAACTCGATAAGATAATCCCTAAAATACAATTCATCGTTATCCCCTGCATATCTTAAATGCAAATGAAATACTTTCTCGGA